>CADBOX010000262.1 GCA_902796415.1 uncultured Lachnospiraceae bacterium | reverse complement strand
GCCGCTTATGAATGAAATTGTGCGCAAAATGGCAACATTTCTGAGTTGTCAATTTGTGCTCAACTGTGGCACAAGAAGCATGTTCCTGATTGAAAGGCCTGCGGCGATGACAGATTTGCCGAAAGCCGTAGGATAGTATTTGTAGCTTCCGCTGCATCTTTCGATCAGTCTATGAAGGCGGAGCCTTTTGAAGATCCTTGACATAGCTGAAGCTGTAACGCCTTCGACATACTGGCGGACATCTTTATTCTGCATCCCGTAGGTCATAAACTCACCGCGTCCAATCACTTCCAGTACCTTCAGATCTGTTTCGTTGAAAAAGTTGATGCCTCTGTAAGAGCGCTCATTTTCAACGACAGGGCTGGTGACTTCCTTCAGGTGTTTTTCGCCGTCGCTGTGGTCATCGAAGCTGGACACAAACTCAAGATAACGGTAGTTTGCAGCCTTCAAAATGGTAAACAGCTGATACAGACTATAGATGGTTTTTTTCATCGGCGCTTTTTCTTCGGAAGATGTTCCATCCCTGTGATCCACCTTTCGCCGGACCCGAAAGGACCCAACGTTATTGCAAGTACTTTCAATACGGAGGATAAGGCCATGTTTATCATACATTTTAATTGATACATCACCCATATGGTGTTTGATTCTCGTGCCAAGAAAACGTTGATTGTAATTGGTGCCGATTTCCTTCTTGCAGTTATACGTGATTCGTTGTCCGAGAAACGTAGCAATGTTATCCGGTTTCACCGTGAAGATGGCAGTTTTGAGAATCTCATCATACACAGGCTGCAGATACTCCGGCGATTCGAAAATGATATCCGTCGCACATTCGATCTGCATGATTGTCCAGGAATATCCGAGCTCCATCTCGCTGACGACCGGGCAATACCGTTTTGCAAAAACATCCAATGCCTTGTGAAGTTCTTCTGGATTGATCCGGTCAGACAGCTTCTGTGCCATATCCGGATCCTCAAGATAAGAGAAAGCGTTGTCCAGCATTTTGAAATGGATTTCCTTCTTCTTCATCTTGTTGGCAAGCCAGTTATGTCCGTTCATGTAGAACTGCAGACGGAACGGGGGCCATGTCGGAACACGCAGGTAACACAGGCCGAACTCTTTATCGATGAAGTAGAAATAGTAGTGCAGGCACTTGCTTTTCTCCGGCTTAAAATAGGTTCTTCCCGTTGGCTTGTCGTGCCAGGGCTTGTAAGTATTGCACAGCTCCATTGCAGAGAAAATGTGGATCAGACCCTCTGTTTTCCCTGTTTTCCGGATAATCTCTTCGATGCGGTCGTCCTTGCGGAATGCTTTCAGTTTACGGATAAACCCGATTTCAATATTATTGTCTTTTGCGATCTGTTCGGCATTATCCCGAACCTTTTGTGTGAGTGGCTTAGAAAAGGCAGCATAATCAAAGATTCGTATATTGTTCGCATAGAAGTAACTGGTCATGCCCTCTGAAAAACTCCATCTGGGGATGACGCCCTGGATGACCATGCGGTCATAGCAGGTATTCACTGCAGAGATTTGATCTGAGTACTTCTCCGTGAGCAACATAATGAATCACCTCCTCTATACATTATATTCAGTATAGCAGAGCAAGGTAATTCAGGCGAATCTTTTCCGGTTTATCCGGGTTAGGTGTTAGGGAAACACTGATTAATTACGATAAATGGCTCCTGTATACCCAGGTGTCTGGGGTCCTCTTTGGAAAAACGTTTTTCTGTTCAGGTTTACAGGATAGTTCTGACAAAGAGGCTACCCCGGACGTACCTGAACCTGAATAAATCAGCGTTTCCTTAATGTACAGTTCCTAAGATTGATCCTGCGGAAACTCTACAATTTATTTTCAGACTGTTCCTTCCAAAGGGCAACACCCGCAAACGCACATCGGAAATCGGACCCCATAACACAGCTTGCCGATGCGCATTTGATTTCCCCGATTTTCAGATTGCGGCGATTCATCGCTTCACGTGCCATCTCAATTACAATGGTTCTGACCTCCTCTTCCTCGCCGTAATCGGAATATTCCATAATGACACCAATATTTTGGAAATCCTGAGGTATTCCGACCGCTACAGCCGCTGTGATTCGCAATCCCGGCTCGCTCTCTGATATACTGCCGTATGCGATTGGAAGCAGGCTTCCCGATAAAACGTTGATGTGCTTTTCTTCCATCGACTGGGGAGGCAGTATGCTGCTGACCTTTAAAAGATTGAAATTGCCCACTTCCGCATTCAATAATGCGGCATCGAAAGCGTTTAGCGCTGTGCTTCCCGTTCCGATTCCCGAAACCAGTGTATATCTGTCTGTCCTTGTCATCTTTTCTCCTCATTACATACATTGATAAATTCTCTGGCCGCCTCATTATCCGCCTCTATGGAAAGCTTCATAAACTGCTTAACACTCTCCCGTGCGGCACTCGCTTCCGGTCGTTTTGAAAACCGTATCAAATTCCTGAATACATCTTGCCTGTTTGCATAATACTTCGCCGTGTCAAAAGTCTTATCAAACTGATTCAGCTTTCCTATAATATCAAGGGGAATGATCGTTTTCATACATCCGTAGCATTCTCCGCAATTTGAAGCGTTTTCATCCAGATTATAGCAAACAGAAACAAAATCGCGAAAATCTGCATCATCCGCTATTACCCTGAGCTTATCGACTCTCGTCGCATGGTCGCTTATCATATAGTGAAGCTTCTCGGTACCACAGCTTGCACAGATCAAATCCTCATAGTTCTGTGTCGGTGAAAAAAGTGAGATCTCTTCCACCTGATTTCCGTTTCCTGAGGAAGAAATAATATATATCGAAAATAATCGTTCCAATGCCAGAGTACAGGCAAGAAAACGGTACATACCCGAATAGATCAACCCCCCTCTGCAATAATCTCTGTCAAGATTGGAGTGAATATGCAGAAACGACATATGATGTCTCTTTGCGATGATCGCGGCATTATTGACGATTTGGGAATTGATCTGCCCGTCCTTATAAAAAATCTCGTCAATATCGTAGGGCGGAACTACCCTGGGGAAAATATAATCCAGTTCACAGTACATCAGATGAGTCAGCTTCACATCCTCCGGTGTACTATTGGAGCCGTAGCAGTGCAATGTATATAGACTGTCTGCCCCGCAGGACATTCCGCTTACAACACCGTGTTCACCTGATACCTCATCACTCGTTACAGGGCCTATAAGCGAAATCTGTGTGTCGGCGTCCTTCATAACGGCTGGAATCAGTTTCTGCGTAAGGCCGTCATACAGCTGTTGTGACACAGGAGCCTCAAAGCAGATATCGGATCCCGCAACCATCGCATACCATAACAATGCGATGACAAAAGCATTGCTCCTCTCCTCACACAGATACTCCGCGTACTCCTCAGGTACCGAAAACCACAGATTGCTGCCCGGTTCATTCCATATTGCCGGAGGATAATCTACCGCAGTCAGCCATGCGCAGTTGACGAGTTCAGAGGTCCTCTGGACATACCGCCTGGCAGTGTCCGATGAAATATATATTTTTGCCCGCAGATACGCCAGCTTTTCTTCTTTTGTAATATAAGGTTTTCCGATCGTAATCATTTTCATTTCTCCACTAAGGAACTAACTGTACGTGTATGATTTTGTCTCATAACAATTCAGCAGTCGGCCAGCATCGTCCGATGATCTTAGGAACTATAACGAAATAAACGGTCCCTTAGAAAGTGATGATAGAATAATTCATATCCAGAACATACTGATACTCCACTGATTTTGAAAGTTTTTTGATCAGTGTGTAGTTTTCCGTAACGAGCTCTCTGGACTCCCTGTCTTCATTCAGCGCGATGCGTCGCCCGGTATCCATCATGATGAAGCGCCCCTCATCCATCGCAAGCCGTATGATAATATAGACTTCCATATTCTGCTGCAGAAGTTCCTGCAGGTCTTTCGGAAGCTTTTTGAGAACATCCCCGGGAAACTGCGGTATGGGGTCGTCAACCCGCGGTTTTTTTAACACCTCCATCAGCTTATCGAACAGATCATCAGGGAGAAGCTCCACCAAAAGCTCCGGAGGAACTTTCTGACGTATCAATTTGCGAATCTCCATATTTCTGCTTTCGCTCACAGCGTAGGAAACCATTTCCTCCATGCACAAGCTCATTCGATTCGCTATGCGGGCCGGATAACCGTGTTCGGTTGCATATTCACACAGCAATCGGGAAGCTTCTACTGCTTCATCCGGTTTCACTGACAAATACAACAATTCCACATCTCCCTGTTCTCCGTCTTTTTTTTCCGGGGAATGGTAATGCAACAGGTCGATACTGAGAACCAGAAGCATCGAAATCAGATATGCCAGCCAGACGCAGGGAGGCGGCAGCAAATTTGCAATTGCAAAAGCAACCACAACCAGAGACACGCCGTTAAGCACAGCGAGTACAGTTGAAAACACGGATTCTTTGCGGTTAATAAAATACAGTTGGAACAAAACATCAAATCCGTCAAAGACAAAATAGAGTGCGTACAGCCTCAGGGACATCACGCCACCCTCCGGAATCGTATGTACCCCGTGAAGATGGAAAAACAGTTCTGGAAACAATAGAACGATAACCGTCATTGCACCAACAGCGACGGTGCATATCATCAGACATTGATGAAACAGTTTCCGCATCCCGACGATATCCTCCGCACCGCTCAGTAAACCAACAAGTGGGCGCATTCCTCCCTGTATTCCTCCGATCAGCACGTTGGCAAGGCTGAAACAGAAGACACATACACCTCTTAAGACACCAGCATCATCACCGAACACAAGCATCAATATCTGCATGATAAAAAAATTTTTCATAGCCACCATCACGGAATAGGCCGCATCCGGCATTCCACAGGAAAGTATTTCCCGCACCTCCTGCAGTCCGGCTTTCTTTCCACCATATTTATACATCTCCGTTTTTTTTGAAATGTAAAATACCGTTGTCATGCATCGCAGAACATTAGCAGCCGCAGTACCATAACCTGCGCCCGCAACCCCCATATCCATTGTTCCTACAAAAAGCAGGTCAAAAAGAAGGTTCGCGATGCCTTCCATTGCGGCAAGCTTCATCAGCAATTTCATCTTTCCAGCAATCTGTAACTGGTAGACTCCTACAGTGGAGATCAGTCCAAAGGGCATAGAAAGCATAATACCGATGGCATACGCCCTGATCATAGAGATGGTCCCGGGGGAAATCCCTCCCATGCCGAAACAGATCATTCCATATACAACGGGGATTTGAAGGATTGCCACGATAATCGCTGAGAGTACCATCATCACAATCGTTGCACACTTCAGCCGTTCCGTCATGTCCTGGTCATTGCTCCCGATACTGTTGGAAATGGCTGTTGCACAACCACTTGCGATCCATATAGAGATCACACCGATAAACAACGTGACCGGATAAAAAAGATTAACGGATGCCAGCGCATGTTCCCCCACAAGATTGCCGACAACCAGACCGTCCACACTGACCAGAAGCAGCGTTGACAGATTCGTGATCAACATCGGCGGAATATATTCCCTGAGCTTCCTCCATCCGAGAGCGCCATCGCTTCCAAAGCGTGATACGAGTTCGCTTTCTTCTGTTTTTTGTCTGATATTTATTCGACTCATAGAATCACTCCGTTTTTGCAATTTCTTTCAAGCTCACTGAACACGATCTGACGGCCTGATTCATTGTCAAACCAATTGTCTGGAGAAGTATTAGGGCCATAAGCCGGAAAGTATATAAGCTTTTTTCCCGATAGTCCGGGGATACCACGCACAAGCTGTTTTGTTCTGAGAATATGAAAACCTGCAGTCACGATTCCTATCGTTTCAGCATCTCCAATCTTCGATATGATATCGGAGGAAATCTTCAGGTTTTCCTCCGTATTATGAGATCGATTCTCTATAAAAATCAAATTGCGCGGCACACCTCTCTCTATCAGATAGTGTGCCATAAATTCGGCCTCTGTGAAACCTGCTTCAGTAGACAGATTTCCTCCGCTGACAAGATACCGCTGTTTTTTCTTTTTACTCCCAATCCGATATGCGTATTCAATCCTGTAGCGACAGTTTCGGCTTCCCAGTATCCAAATCAGATCCGCGTCACCATCTATCGTCTCTTTTCCAGGTTCCCCGAAGACCAGTCGGTTGATCAAAGGAAGGTTTTCATTCTTTTCATCTGGATACTTTGCGAACCTGTCGATCGTATTTTCAATTTCCCGCAAAAAATCATAAGCGACAAAGTCATTCTGTTTCTGAGGAGAGGTGTTTGTCGTGAGAGAAAGGAAGCAGCGCATTTTTTCTTTATGAAGTTCCATGACCTTCTCAAAATAATGTGGAATATATCTTGACGACATAGACTCACGGTCCCGCTGGATATATTTCAACATAACAAGAGGCGAAGTCATAATACTCCGACACGCCACCAGATATCTGTAATTAAACAGACGATCCTCACCAAAATCAACCCCATCCTCAAACCGCAGACCAAGTTTTTCAATGATGTTTTTTCGATAAAATTTATTACAGTTTGAGTATATCAGCGAACGCCTTGTGCGAATATACGCATCCGCAAACACGCCTACGTCAGGATAGTCCCTCTGGGGCAGAGTCCACAATTCGCTGCTGCCGGAAATCGGTATTCGTTTTATCCCGAATATATAATAATCCTTTTTCTGCAGAATAAGCTTACGACTTTGATCCAAAAAGCCATCACAAAGGCAATCATCACAATCCATAAACGCTATATATTCACCTTTTGCAATATCCAATCCGGCATTCCTTGCTCCTGACGCTCCCTTATGATCGCAAAAAAGTAATCGTACATTCTCTATATTCTTACAGTAATTCCATACGATTTCGTTACTTTGATCTTCTGAACCATCGTCAACGATAATGGCTTCGTAATCTGAAGGAAGCTGATCAAGCAATGTAAAAACGGATTCCTTTATATACTCTGAACAGTTATATACAGGAACAATAATGGAGAGTAGCGGTTGCATAAACGGTTCACCTCCAATGAATTATTATTATGTTTCTTTGCCATCTTTCAGGTTTGTAATGGTATAATATTCCATCAGTTGGATGATTGCCCTGTTCACGATCTCAGGTACTGTGCATTAATACCCTGTACCCGTTATCATCGCCAGGAGAGATATTCCATATGGTTTCCAGCAAAATACATATCGAACTGTTCAGTGTATTTTTCCTGTTTTTCAAAGTCTTTCATCTTTTACCTCTTTCTGTTCCCTACATACTTTGTCACTATAATATCAAAAGCAAAGAGAATAGCATACAAATAATTATAAAATTCAACATATTATTTCTGTAGGGAAATCACAACTCACAGACTCCAAAAACAACAAAACGCAGAAAGAGATGTTAACCCCTTCTGCGGTTTGCTGGATAATTTTTATAGAAGAGTTTTATAAAAAAGTACAATTGTACTTTTTCACATGTATATTAACCACAGTTACATGGAAATAATCATTTTCTTCTGTGGTTGTATAGAAAACACCTTACTCCCCTATGTAAATTTGTTCTGAATTTCATGTTCTGATGATCTATGTTAATCCTACCACCAACCGTCTTCATCATCCAGGTCTACAGGAGGATGTGCAATATTAACAACATTGGAGCTCATATCAGTTGTAGCACCCCACACCCAGTCTGTACGGTTCTGGTTGTTTTCTTTTGTATTTCTCAGGCAGGTATGCTTACATGACCCAATGGTACACTTCTGACATATCGGGTCATTTGGATCGTGCACTACCGGCATATAGTCTTCACCTGTGGAGATAATAGTCATATGATCTGTTCTAACGCCTCTTAATACTCTTCTGTTATCCATGATTTTCCTCCATGTTTTTCTGCTTACACGTGTTTTATCCTGCACGCTTTAATGATTTGTTGATTCGCTCCGCAATCGTTGTTCTTAACTCTATACATTACTGGCATGTATGTTATGAACATATGTTTATAATTATGAT
>CADBOX010000261.1 GCA_902796415.1 uncultured Lachnospiraceae bacterium | reverse complement strand
TGCCAATGCAGATATAAAAGCATTCCCGCTCTTTTCATCCGCACAAGATTCTACAAGCAAAGATTGTTTATTATATTTATGCAGCACTTGCCGGATCTCAAGAGCCAGTTTCTTCATTGATGCCTGACGGTTTTTCTTTACCGATTTATTGTTTATAGATGGCAGTGAAAAGAATCGGACACTTTTGTAACGCTTTCTTATACTGCTTTCCGTTTTATATGTTTTTCTTATCACATACATGAATAATAAGAAGCCAACCATCAACAGCCCGGCGAATACACTAAGGACCACCCGGTATTTATGAATCTTTGAATCATTTGCCTCGAGATATGGTTCTTTCGGTCCAAGTATAAGTCTCATCTCCGGCGCCTTAGTCACATCTCCTGAAAACTGGGAATAATAATCTAATGCAGCCCGGATCCCCTTAAGTGCTGTTCCCGGCTTGCTGCTGGTTGCGTGCATTACCAGTAAATCTGAGTATGAGACTTTTACGCTGTTAATATAGCAATCCTGCAGAGAAGGATCCTGCTTGCGAAGGCCGGACTGGAACAGGTTACTATTGAACACGGAATTTATATCCTCGCTCTTTGGTGACAGGTCATAAATAGTTTCTATTGTATGATAGCGGTAGGAAGAAGACATCGGGTAAACGGCCACTACTGCTGTAGATGTATAAAGCGGCTTATATGTCTGCTTATCCACAAAACCTAAACCCAGATATGTAATGATCATAATCGCTATGACCATCCAG
Source organism: uncultured Lachnospiraceae bacterium (assembly GCA_902796415.1). Classification (GTDB taxonomy): domain Bacteria; phylum Bacillota; class Clostridia; order Lachnospirales; family Lachnospiraceae; genus Anaerobutyricum. The sequence goes on along the minus strand of CADBOX010000261.1, from coordinate 1,371 downwards.
AAATTCCTTAATAACAGCTTGCAGAATTTTCTGATATTGATTCCGCCCCAGAGAAAATCATCTGTCATATCAAACTCCTTCATCTGCAACAATGACTGTCAGCCAGGTTACTCCTGAAACACTTCCATAAACCGGATCTTTATCTTTTTTTATCATATACCTGACTTCATATACACCAGCTTTTGAAGTGTCGACAGTTGATTGTATATCCATTCCCCAATCTTCCTTGGGAACCAGCTCTTCTGTATAGGAATACTCAACTTCTTTCACGAAAACGGAAGGGTCAAACTTCGTGTCTTTCGTAATATAGACCAGGCTGTCCGTCAAACGAATATCCATTCCGCCATATGTTCTCTTTATGATATGAACAGGCAGATCATAAGCTTTAGAATCTCCAAAACTATTTATTAAAGAAATGGAAAGTGTATACTCACCAGCTGCCCCATAATCGATGTTGCTGCTGTCTGCTTTTATATTCTTCACATCGCCGTCTAAACAATCTTCCCCGGAGAGATAATACCTTAAAGTACCATCGGAAGCTTCTTTCGGATAAAATACCAGCGGGCGCGATAAAGCCACTTTGGGAGAACGGTAGTCAGAAAAAACAACTTCCCGCTTATATCTCCCGCAATTATCCTCGCTATCGTAAACATAGTAGTCTATTTCAGATACCCCTTTTTTTGTAAAAGGTCCGAAATTCCCGGGGATGATGCTGTCTGTAATATATCCATCCTCAGCATCATACGCGGTCAACCCTTCCAGCAGGTCCTCTCTGCTATAATCACATGATATCGTAAGCGGATCCAGGTCGCTGTTGATAATGGGATCTGAACCGGTTGTCTCTTCCCCTTGTTTGTTTGAGACGATGGTCATTATTATAGTAATCAGCAGGAAAAAGATTAATAATCCTTTGATCAGCTTCATCCCTGGTTCTCCCTTGTTTTTCCATAAAATGTATATGTTTTATCTGATATATAACGCTCTGTAACACTTTCTTTTCAGGAACCATAATACTATGCCATAGACAAGAGTATTCCTCTTGCCGGGGATCAGCCATCTGTAGTCAGCCTTATGCAGAGCCGTCTTCATGTATGGTTCCTCCGCATGTTTTCTGGTATACCGCAGTCTGGCAGTCCTGCTTTTCTCTTTGAAAAACCTCAGGTATAAGCATTCTTCTATGAATTTTCTTACTAAAAATGCTGAGATTTCTTCTCCCAGTGTTTGATCCAGTCCATGACTCAACACATAATGCATCATCCATTTTCGCAAATAGTGATTATTATTGACCGTTTTGAATGTCACGCTTCTGGAAACAGAATTCGGAGTAACTCTGTAATAATATGCGTTCATCTGCACAGCATAAATCTTGTC
>CADBOX010000260.1 GCA_902796415.1 uncultured Lachnospiraceae bacterium | reverse complement strand
TCGGATGGGGTTTTCTTGCTTATTTTTCATAATTATATTTTTATCAAAATCGTAAACTATCAGACTCATCAGAGTACAGCTGTCTGAGAATCATTTGTAGCGTTTCCTCTATATTTTTTTCATTTTCTTCCACGGTAATGTCCGCGTATTTTTCATAATAGGGACATCTTTCAAGATAGAGATCCTTAAGAGTCTGCCCAGCCTTCAGTACCACACCTCTTCCCCTCAGGTTACCCAGCCTCTTCTCCAGCACAGGAAAATCCGTTTTCAGATAGATGATCGTTCCGATCTCCTTGAAGTGCTCCATGGCTTCCCGGCTGTAAACCGCACTTCCGCCTGTGGCGATAACTGTCCTGTTTGTATTTATGGAACAATTTACATCGTTTTCAATACGGAGGAAACCTTCCACGCCCCGGCTGTCCAGAATATCTTTTAACAGACAGCCTTCCCTCTGCTGTATCAGCAGGTCTGAATCCAGGAACTGATAACCTATCTCTTTGGCCAGGATAACCCCAATGGAGCTTTTCCCTACTGCAGGCATCCCGATCAGAATGATATTGTTCATCTCTTTACACCTTTTTTAAAGCATCTGCTATTATCTCCCTATGGTCAAAAGCAAGATCCTCCATAGTGAGCACTTCTTTCTCATTTTTTAATAAAATAGAATCCTGTACCCTGATTATGGTAAACCAGCCTACATCGTCCGCATCATCCGCTGCGATAGGTTTCACCTTATCCGGATCCACCACCGCAAGATATGCTGCAGAAACTGTCCATCCCCTTGGGTCCCTGCCCGGTTTACTGTAAATACCTACAAGAGTTAAATCTTCTGACCGCATGGAGATACCGGTCTCTTCCATTAATTCTCTTGCTGCCGTCTCTTCGATACGCTCTCCTTCCTCAGAAAACCCTCCGGGAAGCGCCCACTTCCCAAGGTAAGGATGATTGCCACGGCGGATCATAAGAATTCTTTTCTCATTATCCTTGTAGGATACAATACATATGTCTGCCGTCAGGGATGGTGTCTTCCAGTTCCCCGGATCATATGTTTTTAAATACTCGACTTCTGTCAATCCATTTTTATCTCTTAATTCACTCATCTTAAGTTCCTCCTAATGTTTAGCCACATTTTTTATATTATACACTATATCAGCCCTTTTACAAGCCGGAGGGAACTTTTCAACAACTCTAACAAATTTTAAATCTGTAGTCCGGTTTGTTATTGATTACCTCATTTGAAAAAAATATTGATTATGGGAGTAAGCACATTTATACAAAAAATCAGACAGGATTCTTCTACAGGCCGGATTTTTATTAATGTTATACTTTTATTAAGTTTAAATAATATTAATAGAGTATGGAAGGCTATAAACATGAGGAAGAATGTTGTTCTGGTTGGAACGTTCGATACAAAGGGAATTGAATATAAATATGTCATGGGGCTCTTTGAAGAGTTGGGGATTCATGTTCTGACGGTCAATATCGGCATATACCCCACCCCCTTTGAAGGAGATATTACAGCGGATGAAATAGCCAGAATCGGAGGTTCTTCCCAGAGGAAACTTATGGAGGATAATGACAGAGGCGCCGCTACAGCTACCATGTCTCTCGGTCTGTCCCGTCTGCTCCCGGAGTTGTGCAACAAGGGCTTTGTAGATGGAGTCATGTCCATGGGTGGTTCCGGTGGAACAGCCATGGCTACCGCCGGTATGCGAACCTTACCCATGGGAATACCAAAGATTATGATCTCCACCATGGCCGGGGGGAATGTAGCACCATATGTAGGAACAAGCGACATTATCATGATTCCTTCCATAGTGGACATCGCCGGATTGAATACCATATCACGTACGGTCTTTCGCCGTGGTGTTATGATCATGGCGGGTCTGTTGGGATGTTCCAGTGAACTGAAACCGGATACCAGTCCGGTCAGGCCTGCAATTGCAGCTACCATGTATGGTGTGACAACACCTTGTGTAACCTATGCAAAAGAATATCTTGAACAGGAGGGTTACGAGGTTATCGTATTCCATGCCAGCGGCAATGGCGGTCGAATGATGGAAAAACTTATCAGGCAGGGAGCTTTCTGTGGTGTGCTGGACATCACTACTACTGAGTGGTGTGACCAGCTATATGGAGGAATTATGGCCGCCGGCCCCCATCGGAGTGAAGCAGCAGCGGAAGGTAACGTACCACAGGTTGTATCGGTCGGAGCCTTGGATATGGTGACATTTGGTCCCCCTGAGACTGTGCCGGAGCCTTATCAGAGCCGGAAACTCTATCCCCACAATCCGATGATTACAATCATGAGGACCACGGCAGAAGAAAACCAGGAGTTGGGTCAGATTTTGGCAGAGAAGCTAAACCAATCCAAAGGAAATACGATTCTGGTTCTGCCACTCCGTGGCGTATCCGCAGTGGATGCGGAGGGAAAAGTCTTCTACGGACCGGATGAAGACCGGATTCTGTTCGATACTCTTCGGAAAAAGATTGACCGGGATAAAGTCAAACTGGTGGAAATCGACTGTCACATTAATGACAAGGAGTTTGGAATCACAGCAGCAAAGTTGCTGTTACAATTGATTAATGAAACAAAAGATAAATAGAGAACGTTTCGGCGTTCTCTATTCTTTTTTAAGGAGATTGTATGGAAAAGAAATTATATATATTGGGAACCGGGACTGCCAATGTCTCAAAATATGTGAATACCTCCTGTGTTCTTGACAACGGAAAAGAACTGTTTCTTACAGACGGCACCGGAGGCACGGACATTCTGCATTGTTTTGACAAGATGTACCTGGATTGGCACAGGCTCCATCATGCTTTTTTATCCCATGAGCATACGGATCATTTCCTTGGAATGGTATGGGTTATCCGTATGATTGCTGAATATCTGGAACTGGATGATTATGAAGGAGATTTTTTCCTCTATGGCCATAGTGAAGTGCTGGATAAGATAAAGGCTGTGTGCAGGATGATCCTGAAGAAAAGAAGTCAGGAATATCTGGATCGCAGGATCTTTTTCGTCCCAATCTTCGACCATGAGGAAAGAAAAATTCTTGATTATACATTTACATTTTTCGATATAGAATCAACAAAAGCCAGACAATTCGGCTATCATCTGCAATGGGAAGATGGGACCCGGTTTGCATTTGCCGGTGACGAACCTCTAAGCCCGAACGGTGAGAAGTATTGTGATCAAGTGGATTGGCTGTTGCAGGAGGCCTTCTGCCTCTATGATGAAGAGCCGCTCTATCATGCATACCAATATAGTCATCAGACTGTAAAAGAAGCAGCAGAAATAGCAGAAAGAAATCATGTGAAGAATCTGATCCTATGGCATACGGAAGACGGTACTTTTGGGCAACGCCGGGAACTTTATACTAAAGAGGCCGGCAAATACTTCCATGGTAACATTTGGGTTCCCGATGACGGTGATCTTATTGAATTGTAAACGGCAGTATCACTCAAACCATGCAACAGCACGGATCGGGGAACCATCACTATCAATTATCTTCAGTGGAAAACAACTGAACCAAAATAAATCGGAACCGCATAGCCCAAGGTTACAGAGATTTTCTATGTTTACCATATCCTTGTTTTTGAAGAGTTTTTTATGACGTGTAATGTTTTCATCTGCAATAGGATCAATACTGATCGCATCGAATCCTATCCCTTTATAGTTTCCGGCAAGAATATAATCCAGAACAGAATCATCGATACAGGGGTAATCTCCAAAGTATGCATCTGTGCCCCATTTTTCGTCCCATCCAAGGTAAAACAATAGAAAGTCGGCGGTTTTCACTTTATCTCCATATGGGGTTAAATGATCCATTGTAATCAATCCGCCCTCACTGACAGAGGTACAATCAATAACCAATGCTTTTCCGATGAATTGATCCGGTGGAAAAGCATCCAAAGTCATCGAACCCCGGTATATATGTGCCGGGGGATCCATGTGGGTTCCTGTGTGCGTGGTCATGGTAATTCTTGTTTCTTTAAATCCATCTTCTTCGTAAATAGCAACAGGTTCTAAAGCCGGTGGCTCCGTCCCCGGATAAACCGGCATAGTATTTTCAATAGTATGTGTGAGATCTATTACTTTCATAGTTCGCCTTCCAATATCGCGTCAATCAATACTCTTCCTGTGTCAAAGCAATTCTGCATCGCCGTTTCAAAGATGTCCACAGACTCCATACTTTCTTCTGATGCAAGATGATCATCGGATTCCTGTCCCCACATCATCTCAGGTGTTATGTCACTTGGGAACACATCCATGTTGACACTCGCCCGAAGTATGATCAGACGGTCAAGCAAACCGAAGCTTTTAACGGCCTGACCAACAGCAACATCCTCCATTTCCGTGATGGCAAATGGATCTTTGCAATCATATGTTTCAGCGATCAGTAGAGCGTTTTGATGGTCATATCTGCCTTTCCAAAAATTATCACCGGTCACTGATGTGCCACGCATAACCTGAGGTTGCCTCTGTGCC
>CADBOX010000259.1 GCA_902796415.1 uncultured Lachnospiraceae bacterium | reverse complement strand
GATGTTAAGAAAGTATGATGTCTAACAGACATTAAGCCCGTGGGAGGGAGATTCCCGCAATTACCACAATAGGAGGTTAACTATCATGGCAAAAAAAGTAACAGGTTATATTAAATTACAGATTCCGGCAGGCAAGGCAACTCCAGCACCGCCTGTAGGCCCTGCATTGGGACAGCATGGAGTGAATATCGTTCAGTTTACTAAGGAATTCAATGCAAGAACAGCAGATCAGCCGGGCATGATCATTCCGGTTGTCATCACAGTATACCAGGACAGAACATTCAGCTTCATCACAAAAACTCCGCCGGCAGCAGTATTATTAAAGAAATACTGTAACATTAAGTCCGGTTCCGGTGAACCCAACAAGACAAAGGTAGCTTCTATCTCTAAAGATAAGGTGAAAGAGATCGCTGAAATTAAGATGAAAGATCTTAATGCAGCAAGCATCGAAGCAGCCATGAGCATGATTGCAGGTACTGCAAGAAGCATGGGCATCACTGTAGAAGACTGATCTTAAGAGCATAACATAGCATTGATCAGATAGAACGAAGTGGGAGGGTTGCTCCCGATATTACCACAGGAGGTTATTTTATAATGAAAAAAGGTAAGAGATACCAGGAAGTTGCAAAACTCAGAGATAAAAGTAACTTATATGAAGCACAGGAAGCTGTTGCCCTTGTTAAAAAAGTTGCCAGTGCTAAATTTGATGAAACAATCGAAGCTCATCTTAAGATGGGCCTTGACGGACGTCATGCAGATCAGCAGATCCGTGGCGCTGTAGTATTACCTCATGGAACAGGTAAAAAAGTGCGCGTTTTAGTATTTGCCAAAGGTGATAAAGCAGATGAAGCTTTAGCAGCAGGCGCAGAATTCGTTGGAGCAGAGGAACTGGTTCCGAAGATCCAGAAAGAAGGATGGCTTGATTTTGATAAAGTTGTTGCTACACCGAACATGATGAGCGTTGTAGGTCGTCTTGGCCGTATCCTCGGACCGAAAGGTTTAATGCCAAACCCGAAGGCCGGTACCGTTACTATGGATGTTGCAAAGGCAGTTGCCGAGTTAAAAGCCGGTAAGATTGAGTATCGATTAGACAAGACCAATATCGTACACGTGCCGATCGGAAAAGCTTCTTTCACAGAAGAGCAGCTTTCCGAGAACTTCCAGACATTAATAGATGCGATTATCAAAGCGAAACCAGCGGCTGCTAAGGGACAGTACATCAGAAGCTGTACCATCTCTTCCACAATGGGCCCTGGAATCAAGGTTAATCCTGCAAAATTCTAATTTCACTTACGAGTGGACTGACAGCCGCCGCATATCTATGCGGCGGCTTTAAAAAATTTTACTTGACATAAAGATAATTGAATGGTAATATACTCGGGTATGAACGCCGAAGACAGCAGGTGCCGCAAGGCATAAGGATTAAAACGCCTGCCGAGGAAGTATATTCGAATGATTGATTTTGGATATTTATGTACTCTTTTGTCAACGGACAGAAGAGTTTTTTCATTTTGGCGGTACACACAAATACTATAGGAGGTGGACCAGAGATGGCAAAAGTTGAACTGAAACAGCCTATTATTGATGAAATCAAAGCTCAGTTAGAGGGAGCTGGCTCCATCGTTGTTGTTGACTATCGTGGAATTACTGTAGCTCAGGATACAGAACTCCGTAAGCAGTGTCGTGAAGCAGGTGTGACTTATAAAGTATATAAGAACACTATGGTAAAACGTGCTGTGGAAGGTACAGAATTCGAAGGCATCATCGCAGATCTCGAAGGCACCAATTCCTTCGCAATCTCCAAGGATGACGCTACACTTGCTGCAAGAACGATCGCTGGTTTCATTAAGAAGAACAAGATTGGTGTTCTTAAGAGTGGTGTTGTGGAAGGTACTTACTATGACGAGAAGGGTATCGCAACCATCGCTACAATCCCATCAAGAGAAGAACTCCTTGGCAAGTTCTTGGGAAGCATTCAGTCTCCGATCGCAAACTTTGCCCGCGTGATCAAGCAGATCGCAGAGAAAGACGGCGAGCCGGCAGCAGAAGCAGCAGAGTAAAGATATGTTTTCCGGCTGAGATGGCCGGCAACGAGTGAACAATAATATGAAAATGGAGGATATGAACATGACAACTCAGGAAATTATTGAAGTTATTAAAGGGTTATCCGTATTAGAATTAAACGAATTAGTAAAAGCTTGTGAAGAAGAGTTTGGCGTTTCCGCAGCAGCAGGTGTTGTAGTTGCAGCAGGTGGCCCGGCAGAAGAAGTAGAAGAGAAGACAGAATTTGACGTTGAGTTAACAGAAATCGGCGCTCAGAAAGTTAAAGTCATCAAAGAAGTACGTGCTATCACAGGTCTTGGCCTCAAGGAAGCTAAAGCTCTCGTTGACGAAGCTCCGAAGCTTGTTAAAGAAGCTGTATCCAAAGAGGAAGCTGAAGCAGTTAAGAAACAGCTTGAAGAAGTTGGAGCAAAGATCACAATCAAATAATTGTGGTTCATTCCTGTCTATGGATTCAAAACCCGGATATTTATGTCCGGGTTTTTCTTTTCTTAATAATCTTATCATCTATTATCCCCTATATTTCCGATAAATTTCATATAAAAAACGTTTGACACACCTTGACAATTGTGGTATGATATTAAACTGATTCACAATGGGCATTTATGCCATGTAACTGTTGATTTTGCATTTGACATTGTTCAAGGGGTGATACATCGATGGATAAAAACAGAATGCGTCCCGTGCAGGTGCCGGGAAGCAAAAACATCAGAATGAGTTATGCCAGACAGAAGGATGTTCTTGATATGCCTAATCTCATTGAAGTCCAGAAGGATTCCTATTCCTGGTTCCTGAATGACGGATTGAAAGAGGCATTTGCGGATATCTCACCGATCAAGGACTACAGTGATACGCTGAGTCTGGAATTTGTTGATTTTGTACTTGAGCGAGAGAAGAAGAAGTATACGATTGAAGAATGTAAGGAGAGAGATGCAACTTACGCAGCTCCCCTCATGGTTAAGGTTCGTCTTCGCAACAAAGAGAATGATGATATCAAAGAAACCAATATCTTCATGGGAGACCTTCCTCTGATGACCGATACAGGTACATTCGTGATCAATGGTGCAGAGCGTGTCATCGTCAGCCAGCTCGTTCGTTCCCCTGGTATCTACTATGGAATCAGCCATGATAAAACGGGTAAGAGATTATTCTCCTGTACCGTTATCCCCAACAGAGGAGCCTGGCTCGAGTATGAAACAGATTCAAATGACGTGTTTTACGTCCGTGTTGACCGTACCAGAAAAGTTCCGGTCACTGTTTTGATCCGTTCTCTCGGGGTAGGAACCAACGCTGAGATCATAGATTTATTTGGTGAGGAACCGAAGATCTTAAAGACTTTTGAAAAGGATACTGCCACGAATTATCATGAAGGTCTTAAAAAACTTTATGAGAAGATTCGTCCCGGTGAACCATTATCCGTGGATAGCGCAGAGAGCCTGATCAACGGAATGTTTTTCGATGCAAGACGTTATGACCTGGCTAAAGTAGGACGCTATAAATTTAACAAGAAACTCATGTTCCGCAACCGTATCGCAGGCCGCGTGCTTGGTGAAGATGTGGTGGATCCTTCCACCGGTGAAATTCTCTTCACAGCAGGACATAAGCTGACCAAGGATGAGGCAGACCAGATTCAGAACAAGGCAGTTTCTTATGTTTATATTGCTACAGAAGAAAAGAATGTTAAGGTGCTCTCCAGTATGATGGTTGACCTCAGAGAGTATCTGGACATTGATCCAAAAGAAGTCGGTGTTACAGAATTAGTATATTATCCAGCCCTTGAGAAAATATTAGAAGAAAATGATGAGATAGATGAGATCAAAGCTGCCATCAGAAGCAGTATAAGCGAATTGATCCCAAAACACATAACAAAAGATGATATTTTAGCTTCCATCAACTATAATATCCATCTGGAATATGGTATTGGAAATGATGACGATATTGACCACCTGGGTAATCGCCGTATCCGTGCGGTTGGTGAGCTGCTTCAGAATCAGTATCGCATCGGTCTGTCCAGACTTGAGAGAGTGGTCAGGGAAAGAATGACAACTCAGGACCTTGAGTCCATTTCCCCGCAGACTCTCATCAATATCAAACCGGTTACCGCCGCAGTGAAGGAGTTCTTCGGAAGCTCTCAGTTATCCCAGTTCATGGATCATAACAACCCGCTTTCCGAGCTGACACATAAGAGAAGATTATCAGCCCTTGGTCCCGGTGGTCTTTCCAGAGACCGTGCCGGTTTCGAGGTCCGTGACGTTCACTATTCCCATTATGGAAGAATGTGTCCGATTGAGACCCCTGAAGGTCCTAACATCGGTCTGATCAACTCCCTGGCAACCTATGCAAGGATCAATGAGTATGGCTTCATTGAAGCTCCTTACCGCAAGGTGGACAAGAGTGATCCCGAGAATCCTGTAGTCACGGATGAAGTTAAGTATATGACTGCGGACGAAGAGGATGAGTACACAGTGGCACAGGCTAATGAGCCGCTGGATGAAGAAGGGCATTTCATCCATAATAATGTTTCCGGACGTTACAGAGATGAGACTTCCGAGTTCCCCAAATCACGGATTGATTACATGGATGTATCTCCGAAGATGGTATTTTCTGTAGCTACTTCCATGATTCCCTTCCTGGAGAATGACGATGCCAACCGTGCCCTGATGGGATCCAACATGCAGCGTCAGGCCGTTCCTTTGCTGAAGACAGAGGTGCCGGTTGTCGGAACAGGAATGGAAGCAAAAGCTGCCAGAGACTCCGGTGTATGTATCATCTGTCATCATGCCGGTACGGTGGAGTACTCCACCAGTAAAGAGATCATTGTCCGCAGGGATGATGGAATCATTGACACTTACCATGTCATCAAATTTGCAAGAAGTAACCAAGGTAACTGTATGAACCAGAAGCCTATTGTCACAAAGGGTGATCGCGTCGAGGTAGGAGATATCCTGGCTGACGGTGCTTCCACCTGCGGAGGCGAGATGGCTCTTGGTAAGAACCCGTTGATCGGATTTATGACCTGGGAAGGTTACAATTACGAGGATGCGGTACTCTTAAGCGAAAAACTCGTACAGTATGACGTATATACATCCGTCCATATCGAAGAATATGAGGCGGAAGCAAGAGATACCAAACTTGGTCAGGAAGAAATCACAAGAGATCTTGCCGGCCTCAGTGAAGATATGCTGAAAGACCTGGATGAGAATGGTATCATCCGGGTTGGCGCGGAAGTTCACGCAGGAGATATCCTGGTTGGTAAAGTCACACCGAAGGGTGAGACGGAACTGACTGCGGAAGAAAGACTCCTTCGTGCTATCTTTGGTGAAAAAGCAAGAGAGGTTCGTGATACTTCTCTGCGCGTACCTCACGGTGCATACGGTGTCGTGATGGATACCAAGGTATTCACCAGGGAGAACCATGATGAGCTGCCGCCTACGGTAAATAAATCAGTCAGGGTTTATATTGCCCAGAAACGTAAGATCTCCGTTGGTGATAAGATGGCCGGCCGCCACGGTAACAAGGGTGTTGTCTCCCGTATTCTTCCTGTGGAAGATATGCCTTTCCTTCCAAACGGACGTCCTCTGGATATCGTTCTGAATCCTCTGGGTGTGCCTTCCCGTATGAATATCGGGCAGGTTCTTGAGATTCATCTGAGTCTTGCATCCAAGGTATTAGGATTCAATATTGCCACCCCGGTATTCAACGGTGCGAATGAGCACGATATCATGGATACCCTTGAGATGGCGAATGATTATGCCAACAAGAGCTGGGAAGAATTCTCAGAGATCTGGGGAGATAAAGTAAACGACGATATTATGGAATACCTCCATGAGAATCTGGACCACAGAGAGGAATGGAGAGGGGTTCCTATCGATAAGACCGGAAAAGTGACACTTCGCGACGGACGTACCGGCGAAGAATTTGATTCTCCGGTTACCATCGGTTTCATGCACTATCTGAAGCTGCACCATCTGGTAGATGATAAGATTCATGCCCGTTCTACCGGACCTTACTCTCTCGTCACACAGCAGCCTCTGGGTGGAAAAGCCCAGTTCGGCGGTCAGAGATTCGGTGAGATGGAGGTTTGGGCTTTGGAGGCTTATGGAGCATCTTATACTCTGCAGGAGATTCTTACCGTCAAGTCGGATGACGTGGTAGGCCGTGTTAAGACCTACGAGGCCATCATCAAGGGTGAGAATATTCCTGAACCGGGTATTCCGGAATCCTTTAAGGTGCTGCTTAAGGAATTCCAGTCACTTGCACTGGATGTGCGGGTTCTGAGAGAGGATATGACGGAGGTAGAGATCCAGGAAGGATCCGATACCATCGATCCCTCCCTGGTATCTGTGATAGCCAGCAGCCCGGATGATAATAACTATAAGGATCAGGATGAATTCAGTAAGAGTGGTTACGGGGAGAGGACTCTTGAGGAGGAGACTTCCGGTGACTTTGAGGATATGTTTAGCACTATGCCTTCGGATATCCCCGATGATTCTGATTTTTAAACTGCAGAAGGGAGTAATTTATGTCTGATATGAATAATCAAGCAGCGGAACAGTCAATT
>CADBOX010000258.1 GCA_902796415.1 uncultured Lachnospiraceae bacterium | reverse complement strand
GTTACATCAGTGACCGCAAACAGCTTATCCAGTTCGAGTTCACCCATTCTGACATAAGTGTTGTCTATCGTCACAAGGCAAACCTTCCCCACCTCATATCCGCACTTATTCAGCACATAGTACTGGTATCCGGCATCATATATGTATATATCATGCACAGATGTAGAGCTTTTGACTTCATAAATCTCAACGCGATTGTTCCCGAGATTTTTTAGGATATCCACACTGCAGAAGTTGCCGTCGACTGAGAAAGATGCTTCCGCTATGATAGGCGTGCCGGCTTCAATCAGACGATCCGTCTCTCGGAGCATGTCCTTCAGATCACCAAAAGTCACCTCAACAAAAGGCCCAAACAAGCCCATCGCGAGATCACCTACTGCTGATCCAGTGTTCAGGACATTCTGATCCATAACATCGTCATTGAATTCTTCTGGTTTGTTCTGCTTCAGCCACAGCATCTTCGGGCACTGGAAAGCTGAACAGAAGCGAGATTTTGAAAGATATAGTGCCATGTGCTTTTCCTGCAGTTTCCTTTTCTAACTCTTTTTCAAAGCTTCTTCTTGAAAGCATAAACCAAGAATACTTATATCAGTTTCTTAAATGCTTCAAGAGTTATAATATGAACCGGCTTGCCCTTCTCGACCTGCTCTCTAGCTCTCGTAAGCTTTACCGTTTCATGATCATAGTCCGGATTGTAAATTAAGAAATCAAGAGATACAACGAATTTAGGCTTATACTCTCCGCCTCTTGATTCAACTTCTTGCTGCACCCACCTCTCATCAGCCGCTGTTAGTCCAGTGGTAACGAATTTCTTTCCCTGAAAAACCCTGTCTTCGGGGAGATTTCCTTCTACTGGTGATGTATTAAGTACATCTCCAGAATGATCATTCTCGCTAACTGCAAATTGCGATCCCGATGCTTTAGCCGAGTGGTTTTTACTCTGTTTGGCTTCATCGCTGTCTAATACTTGAATCAAATCATGATTATCCGGCATGCTTTCCAGCAAGCGTTTCTTCTGTTTTCTTATGTATGGCAGTACTTCATTTAGTTCAAAATCATTGGCAGTATTGTTGCATATCTTATATGCAACCCCACTGATATATAGATTCTTGATGCTAGTCGGGAGCTTTTTCCAGATTTTTTCGTTTGATAGGAATAACCGTTTTAGCTCAGCGCATCCGTCAAAAGCATCTTCGGCAAAAGTTTCAACACATTCCGGAATCTCTATTTCTTTTAATCTAGAACATCCAGCAAACATTCTTGGATAAATCGTTGTGAAATTTGAATCCTTGGTGAAACAAACGCTCTCAAGAGAAGTGCAGTTTATGAACATTTCTTCCAGTGAGTCGTACCAGCGTCGATCAGAAATAGGAATTGTTATTGTTTTAAGGCTTTCACATCCACTAAATGTTCGGTTAGCGTAATGGTCACCAAACGAAATCCCCTTTCCCTTAAAAACAATCTCTTCCAGTCTTTTACAGTTTTCAAATGCATGCGAATTTATCCTTTTTACACTTGCAGGGATCACTATTTTTTTCAGATTTACACAGTTTCTGAATGCGCGTTCACTTACTTCATTTAATTTTTCATTTAGCACTACAGATTCCAGTTGCTTACACCCCTCGAAAGCAGACTTCCCCATACTTGTCAACTGTTGAGGTGCTTCGAAATGTTTTAAGTTTTCGCAATTCATAAATGAATAGTAACCGATGCTTGTAACTGTATCCGGGAGAACAACTTCTGTAACATCCTTGTTATTGGCGAAGGCGTTGTGTCCAACTTTAATAACAGTTTCATTTATCTCAACTCGAGATTTGGTTCCGTAGCAGGATTTCAACTCGCCATTATCTATGGTCAGAACAAAGTTTTCAGATTCTGCTGCTTCTTCAGATGGGTTATCAGGAGTGTCATGAATGACTCTGACTTTACGGGTTGCAGCAATACTTTCAGCAGCAGAACCCACAGGAGTATGAATCGTTAAGTCTTTATTATGTAAAAGGCAATCTATCCCGCAAACTTCGGTTGTTTCAGCCGGTATATACAAGTCTTTTATATTATTACATCCCCAAAATACTGAACTGCCAAACACCTCCGGATTTCCTATCCGGGTTACACTTTTAGGGATAACGATTGTTTCCAGTGCCTCACAATTAGTAAATGCTCCGTTTCCAATCGACTTTATTCCGTTACCAAAATCTACTTCCTTTAAAGACTTACAGTTACTGAAAGCGCCATCACATATCTGTACCACTGAGTCCGGTATTGTTACAGATGTAATATCAGATTGTGCAAAGGCATACCCGGCTACAATTCTTGTTCCGCCTTTTATCTCTACCTTTCCGCAAGCACCTTTATTTGAAATCAAAATGTCATTGTAATAAAACGGCTCATTAGCATGAACTGCTGCCCATTTTGTGTCACCAAAGTCGCAATCTATTCTTTCTATACTTTCTGGAATGTTGACTTCAGATAAGCAATTGCATCGCGTGAAGGCACTTCCTCCAATGACTTTTAATGAATCCGGCAAGTCGACGCTTTCCAGAGACTTACACTCATAAAATGCATAAGAAGAAATGCTTTCAAGATTTGCAGGTAAGCTAACTTCCTTCAGACTTTCACATCCACTGAAAGCAGAATAGCTTATTGTGAGTATTGAATTTGGCAATTCTAAATGAGTCAAACTACTGCAATCAGAGAAAGCATTATTCCCTATCTGTGTTATAGATTCAGGGAGATCGATTTCCGCCAGCTTTACACATTTTCTAAAAGCTGACTCTTCAATCGTTTTCAATGACTGCGAAAGCTTGATATATGTGAGTCCCGTACAATCACTGAATGCACATCTCTCAATCGTATCGACTGAATCAGGCAATGTGATATCTGTTATTGCGATTCTCCTCTTGACTTCGTCTTCGTTTTTGCAAAACCTGCTATCTGATGAAAAAGCCCCTTCGCCAATAGCTGTAACAGTAGTTTTGCCAATCTTTTCAGGTACTGTTACCATAGTCTGATCGCCCTTGTATCGGGTGATTCTATATGTACCATCAGGCAATGTTTCGTAGGCGAACTGTTTTTTTAAGCTCGCAACAGACATTGGGTTCGCATTTAGCTCCTGCATCAGTTTGCGATCTTCATCTTCCCTTTCTTTGATTGGATCACTGGTTCTGTTTTTATAGTCAATAAGTACTGCCAATGCATCGACTGAACCTTTTTCATTGGCAGCACTAATCAGGCTGTCCCTAAGAGTTTTCTTCTCTACCCATCCATCATTACATAAAACAGTTACTGCAGCTGCATTGTTGTTCTCAACAAGTTTCATCAATATGTTCTTTTTGCTGACTTTACTGAAATCTGTACGATCCTTTATGAATGAGTACACTTCAGGTGAAAACAAAATATCTGCATACTCCTCCGCATACGTTTTATAAATAATCAGTTTTTCGTTGTCTTTTAACTCTGCAAACCAGTACTCAAACTGTTTTTTCAACTCTTTCGGATTATTTCTGAATAAGCTCTTCTGATAATCCTGAAAATCCAATCCGGTTCCGCCGTCTGTAAGGTATTCTTTTTCATGGCTTGGAATCACTACGCCCAGGGACTTCAGTGTCCTTATGGCAAAATCATTTTGCGAAAGAATGCTGTAATACAACAACTTGTCAGCCTGGAAATGAGCTGACTTTTTGTTCTGAAACAGGTATTCAATTATTTCTGAGCGTTCTTCTTCGGAAACCATCTGAAGGTTATTGAATGCTTCATCAGTGTATTTGCCGGAATAACGATCTCTGTATCCGCTATGTATCCCAAAACTGCTTTGACAGTCACAATCATCAAGAAGTAATAGCAGATAATCAGAAGTCACTTGATAGCGTCCTGCCGATGTATACCCGCAATCGTATTTTCCCCTGAATGAAGGTTCAGTAGGACGATGAAAAAACAGACCAAGTTCTACAAGAGTTTTTACTACTTCAAGTCCTCTGAATCTGCATGCCATACCCAAGGATCTGGCCGGCAATTCTATAGGACCAACCTCCTGATATTTCGCCTTGATTTCATCGACTGTTCCAGTAAGAACTGTTCTTTCGAATTCAACTGTTTTTTGTTTTTCGCTTAGTTTTGCCATTTTATAGCCTCCACTTTTTGCAAAAGCAACATTTTTCCTTTTTATTCTTTATTGATCCACATCATGGGTCTGACATAATAAGGTGATGTAACATTTCCATATTGATGCATATACGCAGGCTTATTTGTAAGAGACCAAATATTGCTTGTCCTTAACTCAATGCAGTAGGATGAGTATCTCTTCCATGTCTTTCTGAGCATTTCAGTATCTCCCAGAGCTCGGTTGGTGCCATACCTAAACTCCAGTTTTTCTTCCACTAGTCCGGGAAGATCAATATATTTCTCAAATTCTTTTTCACTCGGAATAAACAGGTAATCCTCTGTATCATCATCATTGATGTTTTTCAGTTTTTTCTGGCAGATACGCTCTCTTTCACTTATATCAAATGATGTTGAGTAGAATTCATCGTTGAGCCATTTTCTTACATCAGATTTTGACCAACCAAAAGGCATATATTTTCCACGTTTTTCGGAATAGAGAGGCATTTCTTTTATCAAATATTTTGACAGCAAAAGATACTGCTTCTTTGTAGTATCAACAATTATCCATTCCATTGGTACATCTTCATCACCCCATTTGTAATGCCCAAAGACTATTTCGTCACCAACCAAGTGTGACGAAGCGGTTAACTTCGGGCTGCCCTTCTTTCCAGATGTATTTTTTGCTTTCCAATCCAGCAAGAATGCGGTCCATTCTGTATTATTATTAGAATTAGCATATTCGGATAACTCATCTATGTTGTTTTTCTTAAGAAGGCCACAATTAAGGATTAATTCAAAGCTTTTACTATCGTTATCAATAAAATCCTTAACAATAGCTGTTGCATTCCTTTGCAGATGTTTTAAGTACTTTTCTCTCGCACCATCCGACAGTTGATAAGGTTCTTTGATTCTAAATAAAGCTGTGTTTGTTTTAATATCACTACTCTTTATATTCGGGAAATATTCATCAAAGATCTCG
>CADBOX010000257.1 GCA_902796415.1 uncultured Lachnospiraceae bacterium | reverse complement strand
TTCTGTGTTTTCTTCTGATTCTGTGTTTTCTTCTGATTCTGTAGTTTCATCCGGTTCTGTGTTCTCATCTGATTCTATGGTTTCATCCGGTTCTGCGTTCTCATCTGATTCTATGATTTCATCTGGTTTTTTATTCTCAGCAGATTCTATATTCTTCACCGTTGCCGTCTCAACGACTTCATCTGTGGAAGGTGTCTCCGGCATAACGGTGTCTCTCTCTTTTTCCTCTATATCCGGATCTTTTACTTCCGGAGTATTCAGAAGATCATTACTCATATAACCCTTCCTCTCATTTTCAAATCAACACGATAGGCAATATTATAGTATATGTGACAGAAAAAAGAAAGGTCAATTTTTCTTAATAATTTGTGAACTTTTTTTACAGAATTGGTAATTTTTCAGATTGAAACAGGCTTTTTAATTTAATTCATGAAGATATCTAAAAAAAACCTCCACTTGCTCCGGACTGTTGCTGCATAATTGAGAATTATGGAAGCGGGGATCCTGTGTGACGTCTTTACCAAACCAGGTGGGAGGGGTATAGGCTTTGGCTTGCTCCACTGTTTCAAATTCCACTTCGGCCATACAGAATCCTTCGTATTCCTCATGAAAGAGATCCAGTTCGATGAGAAGTCCACCTTTCTCCGGTATCTTATATCTGGTTTTGGAAATCAGCATCCCATCCTTCTTGTTCTTCAGATGGGTAAAAGCGGGCTCATCGATGGGCATCTCGATTTCCTCCCTGGCCAGTAGGCCACCAGATTTCAGTGTCAGGATGTATTCTTCATTTTTCTTTCTGACCCGGATTACCGGTGAGGTGCAGACATAAGCCTGACATAATTCATCGTGAGGATATTGATCCAGATGATCAGGAAGCCTTTTTACCAGAAATTTTCTTTCTATTTCCATGTTTCCTCCTCCTTGTTATTTTTTATCCGTTTGTCAATTACAAAATACACCTATCCTTGATATTATGGAAGCATAATTTCAAAAATAAATAAAGACCCTTACTTGATAAACCGACCCATTTGGGATAAAATAGTTAAGATTAAAGATAGAGTATTGAAACACGGGAAACAGATGGAGGGATTATAGATGGTATATGTGTTTTTCGCAGAAGGGTTCGAGGAAGTCGAGGCGTTGACCACGGTGGATCTGATCCGGAGAAGTGGAGCAGAGTTAAAGACAGTATCTGTCATGGATAAAAAACAGGTGACCGGTTCTCATGGAATTACCATAGAGGCAGATCTTCTGTTTGAGGAGGCAGAGATGCCGGCAGATATGCTGATTCTTCCCGGGGGTATGCCTGGGACCAGGAATCTGGGAGCCCATAAAGGGCTATGCAAGCTGCTCGAGGAACAGAATGAGGAGAAAAGATGGCTTGCAGCAATCTGTGCAGCTCCCTCCGTATTTGCCAAACTTGGATTCCTGAAGAACAGAAAGGCAACCAGCTATCCGGGTGCCGTGAGTGTTCAGGACTGTGGAACTTATCTGGAAGAAGAGGTTGTGACAGATGATCATATCGTCACCAGCCGTGGTGTCGGCACAGCAATCCCCTTTGCTTTGAGGTTGGTGGAGATACTGAAGGGAACAGAGGTGGCGGATCAGATTGCCGGATCCATCATCTACCGGAGATAAGTATATGAATAATTATGAGGAAATAGAATGGAAGAAAAAATAAACTACGGGTTATTTGACCAAATACCAATATCTTTTTTTAAACCTAGCAGGTATAAAGAACTTCTATCATTAAAAAGAAGATATCTTGTGGGATTTGTCATCCTCATCAGCTTTCTTTCTTTTGCCTTGGAGTCACTGATTCCTTTCCTGGCATGGGATGTGAGTGTGGGCGGACTGGATAATATGGTGACCAACGGAATTCCTGATTATAAGGTGGAGAACGGTGTCTTTGAGATCGAAAGTCCTATAGAGATAAAGGTAGCAGGTTTTATCTATATTAAGGCGGACTCT
The DNA here is from genome assembly GCA_902796415.1 of uncultured Lachnospiraceae bacterium. Classification (GTDB taxonomy): domain Bacteria; phylum Bacillota; class Clostridia; order Lachnospirales; family Lachnospiraceae; genus Anaerobutyricum. The sequence continues at coordinate 5,199 of CADBOX010000257.1, read as the reverse complement.
TCTGTGGAAACCTGCCAGGAGAAAGATGTTGATCTGGATTATCCGGAGGTAGTCATCATCTCAAAAAATAATATGATGCTAAAGAATTCCGGTATGGTATATGAGATCAGGTTTTCCGATATCAAACAGACAGTCACTAAGCAGAACCTGCTGAACCTGATGCCCCTGGCCAAAGTCATGGTAGTCATAACCTTCGTGTTCGCTTACCTGACTAAGGTTGCCGCTTACCTGCTTTCCGCACTTTTCTTTGCCCTGATTTCCAGGACCATGGCCAGAGACAAGGAAGGAAATGCAGTACCTTTCCGGACTGCCTTTATCTTTGCCATCTATGCGAGAGCACCTTTTATTCTTCTCTCGGGGATAAATTCGTGTCTGGGGAATCCGATCAGCCCCATCTGGATTATCTTTTTAGGGGTATTTCTTACCATGCATTTTATCTTTGTTGCAGAAAGAGCCGAGCTGGGGATCGAAAATCGCCGGAAAGACCGATTATGATTAAAAAATGATTTATAGATGAAACATGAAAGCATAGTGGAGGGATTATTATGTCAAAAGTGATTATGGTTACCGGTGGAAGCCGGAGTGGAAAGAGTGTTCTTGCCGAGCAGAAGGCTAAGGAACATGGAAAACGCAGCGTACTATACATCGCCACTGCTATTCCCACCGATGAAGATATGAAGGAAAGGATCCGGATCCACCAGGAGAGAAGGGATTCCGAGTGGGGAACCTATGAAGGTTACCGGGACCTGGGGGATGTGATCCGCGAGACGGAGAAAAACACCATCCTGCTGGATTGTATTACGGTCCTGATCACCAATATCCTCTTCGAAGAGGAGAGGGATTTCGACACCATCTCCAAAGAGGAGATCGCGGATATCGAAGCCGATGTGATGAAAGAACTTGGCAACATCATCAAAGGTGCCCGGGATGGGAATAAGACTTTGATCCTGGTGACAAATGAACTGGGTATGTCCATGGTTTCCTCCTATCGTCTGGGCAGGATATTTACGGATATGGCAGGGAAAGCCAACCAGTTGCTGGCATCTCTCAGTGAGGAAGTCTATATCTCCATCAGTGGAGTCCCGCTGCGTCTGAAATAGAAAACAGACCATCCGTTTTTGCAATATAAATACAATATAAATAATAGAAAGGCAGATGCATAGGCTATGATCGGGAATGTCCGAAGACTGTTCTGGTCTCTGTTTCCTGTTCTATGCCTGATGATTCTTCTCATGCATTGCATGAGGATAGGGAAAGATTTCAGAGAATATCATCAGGCTGACAGGGAATATGAAGACTGGGCCGACCATACCAAAGAGGAAAGGGATGGAGATTCCTTGGAATCCACCATCGATTTTGAACGTCTGCAGAAGAGAAATCCGGATATCGTGGCATGGATCCACATACCGGACACGACCATCGACTATCCGGTAGTACAGGGGAGCGATAATACATATTACCTGAATCATACCGCCGCCGGCAGGGAGAATTCCTCTGGTGCGATTTTTTTGGATGCAGGGTGTGATACCGCTTTTACGGGGAACAACTATATTATATATGGGCATAATATGAGAACAAAAAAGATGTTCGGGGGTTTGAAAGATCTCTATGATCCCATATATAATGAGAAGGCTTCCCTGCTGATACATCCGGATATTGTCATTGATATCCCCGGGGTGGAGATCACTTATCGCATTTTTTCCGTCCGTAGGATAAATCTGAATACACAAGAAGGCGTCTATGTTTTATCTTTTTCCAACGACAGGGAGAAGGAGGAGTATGTGGAGGATGCCCGTGAGCACTCCCTCCTGAAAGGGCAGGAATCATTCTACCCGGGATCTTCGATTCTGACTCTTTCCACCTGTTCTTCTTCGGGAGAAAGATGGAGGCTTGTGGTTCAGGCATACGAGATACATAAGAATTACAGATGACCCTTGTTTATGAAGGTCAGGAGGTGAGAAGATTGCTGAAGAAATTATTATGTCCGTCAAACCGTAAAGTATTCTGTCTCAATCTTTTTGCCTCCTTCGGATTGACAGTCTTTATGGAACTGATGGAGAGACGGTCGTTCACGGCCCTCTTTATGTTCATGCAGGAGAGGACCTTTATCTTCTTATATAACATGCTTATCATTTTTATCTCTTTCTCCATCGTGTTTCTGGTGAATAAGAAATATTTCTTCTTTGGTATCATCTTCGTTTGGTGGGGAATGATCGGACTGATCAATGGCATCATCCTGATCAATCGGAAAACGCCCTTTACCGCAGTAGATCTTACCATATTTAAGTCGACCATACCGGTCCTTACAAGCTATTTTTCCGTGGCGGAGATCATAGCGGGGATTCTGCTGATCATACTGGGAATCGCCGGTCTGGTGACATTGTTTCTGTACAGCCCCAGTGCCAGAAAAGCATTTGATCTCCGCATAAATGCAGTCCTGGTAGTTTTTTTGATCGCTATGTTTGCCATGGCTACCTATTTTGGGGTAGGAAGGAAACTTCTGATTTCCAAATTCGATAATCTGATCGCCGGCTATCAGGATTATGGCAGTGCCTATGGGTTTATGATCACGGCCATCGATACAGGAATCGACCGTCCCATCGACTATTCCAGGACCAGGATCAAGAAGATCATGAAGGTGACGGATAAACGATGGAAAGAAGAACATGGAGAGAAAGAGGGAACAAAAAGGCCGAATATCATCTTCCTGCAGTTGGAATCCTACTTTGATGTGACGGAGATAAAAGGACTGGAGTTGTCCGGAGATCCCTTGCCCAATCTTCATGCTCTCCAGAAGCAGACCACATCAGGTCATGTGACAGTCCCGGTATATGGAGCCGGGACCATCAATACGGAATTTGAGGCACTCACAGGTATGAATCTTTCTTATTTCGGGACAGGGGAGTACCCGTACCGAAGCATTCTTCACAAGAGGACCTGCGAGAGTATGGCTTACTGGATGAGAAAAGAGGGTTATGTTACAACTGTCGTCCATAACAACAATGCCTCCTTCTATGACAGAGACAAGGTGTATTGTAATCTGGGCTTTGAAAACTTCATCTCATCTGAAAACATGAATATCATCGATTATAACGATGCCGGCTGGGCGAAGGACAAGATTCTGAAGGATTACATCATGAATACTCTGGAAGAGACTCCCGGCAAGGACTACATTTACACCATCTCGGTACAGGGACATGGAGATTACCCTGACAAAGAGGTGTCCAATCCAAGAATCAGGGTTTTAAATGAGGAAATGGATGAAGATTATCGGAATACGATGACCTACTATGTCAACCAGCTGTACGAGATGGATCTGTTCATCGGCGATCTGGTCAAAAGCCTGTCCGAATATGATGAAGAAGCCATACTGGTATTTTTCGGAGATCATCTTCCGGGATTGAACCTGGAGAAAAAAGATCTGAAGAGTGGATCTAAATATAAGACGCCTTTTATCATATGGGATAATTATGGATACAATGCCACTCACAGGGAGGCGGAATCCGGGAACCTGAAGTCCTATCAGCTCCCGTCCAAGGTATTGTCTCAGCTGGCCATCAGGGAAGGAATCATGAACCGATACCACCAGTCCATGAAGGAAACAAGGAATTACAAAAAGAACATGAAGATGCTCCAGTATGATCTTCTCTATGGTTCTTCCTTTTCCAGGGAGGGAGAGGGTGAACTGAAGGCCAGCAAGATCAGATACTGCATAGACGATGTTACGGTGAAAGGCCTTAGAAAGAATGATGATTCCATCTATGTCATGGGAGAACATTTTACGGATTACAGCCGGGTATATGTGAATGACAGTCCGGTCGATACAACGAAGATCAGTGACTTTGCCCTTAAGATTCCGGCAAATGCCATCAAAGATGAGGATGAGCTGGTGGTTCATCAGGTCAGCAAAACCCATCAGAACATCACATTTAACACCTCCAATACTTACATGGTGAATCTGTTGAATGTGGAGGAGATGCCTTAGGGAAAATACAAAAAAAATATGGACAGTGTCAGAAAGCCATGCTATAATACTAAAATGTGTTTTCATGTAATTTAGGAAAACAGCCATGCAAAGGCTTGGCATGATGATTCCCCGGACAGAAGGGAGTCGATTATAAAAAAGACTGAAAAAAGGAGCATTTAAGGAGGAAACCGAACAATGAGTGTACAAGTTGAGAGATTAGAGCATAACATGGCTAAATTGACCATAGAGGTGGATGCGAAAGAATTCGATGCAGCGATGAGAAGAGCTTATAATAAGCAGAAATCTTCTTTTAACATCCCCGGCTTCCGCAAGGGTAAAGTTCCTATGAATATGATCGAGAAGACTTACGGTGCCGGTGTATTTTACGAGGATGCTGCCAACGATGTTATGCAGACAGCTTATCCTGCCGCAGTTGAGGAATGCGAGCTGGATATCGTATCCCGCCCTGACGTTGACATCGTTCAGATCGGCAAAGGCCAGAACTTTATCTTTGCTGCAACCGTAGCAGTGAAACCGGAAGTTACTCTGGGAGAATACAAAGGCTTAGCCGTTGATAAAGAAGATACAGAGGTCACAGAAGAAGAGATTCAGGAAGAACTGAAGAAGGCTCAGGAGAAAAACTCCAGAGAAGTTGAGATCACTGACAGACCTGTCAAGGAGGGTGACATCATCCGCCTGAATTATGCAGGAACCATCGATGGTGTTCCTTTCGACGGAGGAACAGCTGAGAATCAGAATCTCACGATCGGATCCCATTCTTTCATCGATACATTTGAGGACCAGCTGGTAGGTCTTAATATCGGGGACAGCAAAGATGTGGAAGTGACATTCCCGGAAGAATATCACGCCAAGGAACTTGCAGGAAAGCCTGCCACATTCCATGTGGAGATTCTTGGAATCAAAGAGAAACAGCTGGATGAGCTGAATGATGATTTCGCAGCAGATTACACAGACTTCGATACTCTTGAGGAATACAAAGAAGACATCCGTCTTTCACTGAAAGCAGGGAAAGAGGAGGCTGCCAAGAATAAAATGCAGAATGCTTTGATTGAGCAGGCAGTGGAGAATGCTCAGATGGATATCCCGGAAGCCATGATTGAGGGTGAAATCGATCAGATGGTGGAAGAGTTCAAACAGAGAATTACCTATCAGGGTCTCTCTTTCGAACAGTACCTTCAGTTTAGCGGCGGCAACCTGGATTCCCTTAAGGA
>CADBOX010000256.1 GCA_902796415.1 uncultured Lachnospiraceae bacterium | reverse complement strand
GCTTTTTCAGATCAACTCAATGGGTTTGCTGTGAGCAAGGGAACGATCCGCCTGCCATATAATCAGGAATTACCGGAAGGCCTGATCAAGAAGATCGCTCGCTGGTGTTACTCACAATACAGTAAATAAGTTCGACTAGGAGGACATCAATGATCACAGTATTCAATGTTCTTTTGGACGTGGTTTTGAAGAGAATCCCTATTATAAGGTTTCAGAAAGAGAAATTAAAAGCAGGCTTCTTTTGACAGAAGGGGAAAACTTGACGGTCGGAATATCTGATGAAAATTGTATCCTTGGAAGAGGGAGCATCAGGAGTGAAGAATACAAACTATTTTCAGACGGAATCGATACCATACAAAACCATATATTTACAGGAAGGATTAATGATGAGAATGCTGGGATATAAGATGGATGTACCCCGATTATTGGGCAGCCTGGCAAATTCATAACAGCCATAATCCGATACCAGTTTTTCACAGTTCATTCACACAATGGACTTATTCTCCAGTTACGATAATCACATATCGAGTAGCAGACAGGCGTAATCCCAGATATAACAGGATACGTCTGTTTTTTATAATAATATCAAAAATATGTGTTTAAAGGGAATTCTTTATGGAAGAAAAAGACCGAAAGATATTAGAAAAAGAAGCCAGGATGAAAGACCGATTTCGAAGAAAATCATCTTATACCTCTGTACGGTATTTAAGAAGGATGAAGGAGTTGAGCGGTGCTCCGGAAGAAATGATGCCGTTTTTTGACATACTGGACAAGGTATATACCAAAATGGAAAGCCCGGATATTCCAAAGGATATCCCGATGGTCGGCACCTACTGTGTGATGGCTCCCCAGGAGCTGATCTATGCGGCGGGTGCACAGCCTGTAAAACTATGCAGTGGCAGCTATACCGCATTTTCTGTTGGTGATGACATAGTCCCCAGAGATGCCTGCCCCCTTGTGAAAGCAGTGGAAGGCTTCCAAAATATCGGCACTATGCCTCTGTATCGTGATTGCAAACTGATGGTGGTTCCTATCACTTGTGACTGTAAAAAAAAGATTGCCGGTATGTTGTCCGGGAAACAGAAGGTTGCAGCACTTCACGTGCCTGTGAATAAAGAAGACGAGGATATCGAACAGTATGTTGAGGAATTGTACCTTTTTATGGGGGAACTTGAAGATCTGACCGGGAAAAGGATCAGCTATGATTCTCTGGCCGGTGCTATTCGTATGACTGGACAGGCAGCCTATGAACTGTCACGATTCCTGAGCTTAAAAAAGAAAATGCCCTATTTGCTGCGGGGGACCCATAGCATGGCTATGATGAATGCAGCCGCCTATATGAATGCAGGTGAATGGGCAGACCAGATCAGTGAGGTAAATGGAATCCTTGAAAGACGGGTACGGAGCAAAGAACCATTTACAAAAAGACCGCTTCCCCGGGTGATGATCACCGGGTCACCCATCATTTTCCCTAATATCAAGATTCCTCTTCTTATTGAGGAGATGGGCGGCGTTGTTGCAGCTGATGAGACATGTATGGGAGAACGGGGGATGTCCGATCCGGTCGTTCCCACCGACGAAAGCTTTGATGGACTGATCCGTGCCCTGGCAGTACGTGCTGTACGTCCCTGCTCCTGTCCAACGTTTGCGGATAATAAACAGCGGATTTACCGCATCCGTCAGATGATTCGTGATTATCAGATAGAAGGAATTGTCTATCATGTGCTCCGGGGATGCCTTGTCTATGATTTTGAGTATAAACAGATCGAAGAAGATATTGGAAAACTCGGAATACCTATAATACGGCTGGAAACCGATTACAACGAAGAAGACATAGAGCAGTTAAGGATCCGGATCGAAGCATTTATAGAAATGATAAAATTACAAAAAGGACCGGCACAACATAGAGTTTAGAGGAGACGCATATGGGAAAATATTATATCGGACTGGATGGTGGTTCCACCTATCTGAAAGCTGCCATGATAAAAGATGGCTATGTAGTTGACACACTGGTTTGTAATACAGGAATAGATAACAATGGCACAGCAGACCGCCTGGTCCGGGAACTCTGTAAAAGAAATCACATCTCGCCAGATCAGATCGGTTATATCATGGCTACAGGCTATAGCCGGAAAATCCTGGAAGTGGCAGACGATGACATTTCCGAGATCACGGCCCATGCATATGGCGTACGGATGACAGCGCCTGATGACTATCGTCCCGGCATGATTATCGATATCGGGGGCCAGGACAGTAAAATCATCTATCTGGATGACCACTATGTGGTGAAAAATTTCAGCATGAATGACAAATGTGCTGCAGGGACCGGTAAATTTATGGAGGTCATAGCACAGATCCTGGAGACGACCATCGACCAGGTGGGGCCCTTATCACTTGATGCCACAGAACCCTGTGATATCAACAGTACCTGCGTGGTCTTTGCCCAGTCCGAAGTCATATCATTGATCGCCCGCAGATTCGATCGCCGTGACATTCTGGCCGGGATGCATCAGTCCATGGCCAGAAGGATCATAAAGATGATGAAAAAGAATGAGAAGCGGGGAGACATTCTCATGACAGGCGGTGGCGCGATGAATATCGGCCTCAGGAAAGCCTTTGAAGACGAACTGATGGAAGACATTTTTGTCGCCCGTCATCCCCAGTTCAACGGGGCCATCGGTGCTGCACTAATCGCCAGTGGAAGGGGTGCCTGATCATGGGGTGGGAAATACTGCTCTCGGGTATTGCAACCGCAGGGAGCGTCGGTATGGGATGCGGGACATGCTGCGGCTCAGGGATAAGCGCCTTTCTGTCCGGATATCTGATGACACATGCCAGAAGTTTCCGACAATCCTTTGCCGGCTTTCTGACCTTTTATCTTGGAAAGATTATTGCTGTTGTCTCCATCTGCCTGGCATCCTCTATAGCGGGCAGACATTTGCTTGATAAAGATGGTTACATCGGGCAGATCCCTCTGATAAAAGTCATTGATCTCTGTATGATAGCAATGGCATTATGGCTGCTTTACGATCTTTTAAAAGAAAAAGCCGGGGGAAAGAATTGCTCACATTGTAACCATGCAGGGAAATCCGGGACAGATGTCCCTGCTGCCAGTATGAAAACATCAGCCATCTTTCTTATGGGTGTAGGATATGGGATCACACCATGTGCCCCGCTTATTTTAATAGCAGGATACTGTGCAACAATACCTTTCGTATATGC
>CADBOX010000255.1 GCA_902796415.1 uncultured Lachnospiraceae bacterium | reverse complement strand
CCATCCCGTTATCATCTTCCGATTGCAGCTGATAACCGTATTCTGCCAGGAGATCCTCCGTTTCATCCGGGATATTTTCTATCTCATCATCCACATTGATGACAAGAGGTTTCTTACGATAAAGGATATCATACATCACAGGAACGATAAACAATGTCATAAAGGTAGAATAGATCAGCCCGAAGCAGACGACGATGGCCATACCCTTCTGCATGGCATTTCCGGCATCATTGGAAGCCACCATGACGCTCATGGAGAGAATCGTAGTGAGGGCAGTCATAATGATGGGACGCATGCGGGTCTTGCCGGTGACGATCAGAGCAGTTCTTTTTTCCACATTTCTTATCCTGAGCTGGTTAACGTAATCCACAAAAACGATACCGTTATTCACCACGGTTCCCATGAGGATCATGAATCCCATCATGGAGATGGCGGAGATGGCCGAATCGAATATCATCAGACCGATCATACCCCCGGTGAATGCCAGCGGCACGGTAAAGAGGATGATAAACGGGGACAGAAGACTCTGAAACTGAGCCACCATGACAAGGTAGATCAAAAGCAGACCCAAAGCCAATGCCTTCAGCATCTGGGTGATCATATCCATAACCTGTTCCGTCTCACCGGAAATCTCCACCGTGTAACCTTCCGGTATGGAGTACTGGTCGATCTGCTTCTGGAGATCTCTGGAGAGGATCGTCGTGTTGGCATCGTCGGCAGTCTCTGCAGTGACACTCAGGTAACGCACCTGATTCTCCCGGGTTATATTATCCATGGTATACCCGTCTTTGCTCTTGGCAAAGGTGGAGAGTTTGTATTCTTTCTCTACACTCTTGCCGTCTTCATCGGTCTCGGTGGCTTTGATCTTCATATCCATAAGATTCTCATAACGCAACAGCTCCCTGTCATCCTTGACGATATTGACATCCACATCCCCGTCATCATAGCTCAAAGTTATAGCTGTCTTGTCCGATGCGATCTTCTCGCTGATCTGCTGGTATACCTGTGCCACAGTCAGATTATGTTTGGCAAGTTTGTTCTTTCTTAAAGTAAGATGTATCTGACGATTCTTCTCATCGATATTATTGCTTATATTCTCGAATCCTTTCACGGATTCCATCATCTTCATGATGTCATCGCTGATGCTGATAAGCTGGTCCTGATCGAATCCGGTGATCCTGACCTCCATGCCCTGACTCATGATATTACCCATGGTTCCCACTGCGGAGGAAGCCACTGTGAATTCCTCACAGTCGATATCGGATGTGACATCCTGGACATCTTTGATGATCCTGCGGAATTCTTCCGTGGTTTTTATGTCTTCATCCGTGATGATATAGATGGTAAATGACTTGTAGGAATCGGAGGCTGCGGACCCCGTCAGACCTGTCAGAAGTCCGGAGCTGCCGTCCATGATGCTTACCTTGGACACCCCTTCCACTTCCTGAATCCTTCTCATGGCTTCATCAGCCGTTGCAAAACAGGTATCTTTGTCCTTTTTCTCCCCCATGAGCATGGACCCCGTAATCTGATTACTCTCCATATCATCAAGGAGCACCAGTCCTGTACTGGATAATCTCCAGGCAAAAAAGGCAAAAAGTCCGACTGCGATCAGAAGGGGAATGAATTTCAGCCTGAGACAGAACTCAAGCAACTTCCCGTAGATATTCAATATCTTCTGATAAAGGGCAGATTTCTTCTCTTTGGGTTTGCGAAGAAGCACCGCACCCAGAGAAGGAACCACCGTGACTGCCACCAGAAGAGATGCCATCAAGGCAAAGGAGATGGTAAATGCAAAGGGAATCAGAAGCTGACTGACGATTCCCGTGGTATATACCATGGGTAAAAATACACAGACCGTGGTGATGGTGGATGCCACGATGGGACCAACCACCTGTCTGGCTCCGTAAACCGCTGCCTGTGGGGCGGTGTATCCCTTGTTTCTAAGACGATATATATTCTCCATTACGACGATGGAGTTATCCACCAGCATACCGATACCCAGGCATAATCCACCCAGGGACATCACATTGATGGTAATCTTTGAAAAGTACATCAGAATGATGGCAAAAAGCACACTGAAAGGAATACTGAATGCCACCACAACAGTGGGTCGCACATCCCGCAGGAACAAAGCCAGGACCAGGATGGCCAGGGAAGCTCCCAGCAGGATGCTGCTCAAAACACTCTTCAACACCCTGTCGATGTAATCTCCCTGATTCATCATGATGGTGAAGGACAGTCCTTCATATTTCTCCTCCAGCTCTGTGAAGGCCTGACGTATGTTTTTGGAGACTGCTCCGGTGCTGGCAGTGGATGCTTTAAAGATGGACAGCATCAGGGCATCCTCTCCGTTTACCTTGGAGTATCTTTCCCCCACATTATCGATGGTAACCACATCCGCAACATCGGAGATGGTGACGGTCCCGACCCCGTCGATCTTGGTGAGAACCATTTTCTCCAGAGTCTCCACATCCTCGTATTCCTCCCCCACTTCCACCAGCCATTGATTATCTTTCTCATCATCGATGTAACCCGCAGGCATGGCAAAATTCTGTGCAGAAATCAGGGATGACAAGGTATCCAGAGTGAGGAGGGAATTGATGTTCGCGTTGGTCATGGCATCCTCTCGGGACTCATCCAACTGATCCTGGGCGGTTTCCAGCTGTTCTTTCGCGCTGTCCAGCTGAGACTGGGCCGCCGAAATCTGTGCCTGGCCTGCCCCGAAACCCGCGGCGGCCTGGTAACCCCCCGCGATGGCAGCCTGCTGCATCTTGTCAAGATTCTTAAGTTTTTTATTAATCTGGTCCACCGTAGCCTTGGCAGCAGCGATCTCCGTCTTCAGATTATTCAGTTCCGTATCAATCTCCGGAAGCCTCACTTCCACAGCCTGATACAGTTGTTTCATGGAATCCACGGAAAGGCTGGATATCTGATCTCCATAGCCCATTTCCGTCATCCACTTTACGAAGGCGTTGAACTTGTCCGGATTATCCACGCAATCCTTCACACTCCCAGGAATTTCAATCCCGGCAGCAGAAGCATAGTCCCCTAAGCTTTCCTTGAATCCGGAAAACATAGTGTTCAATGACTGGTAATTCTCCTGTACTTTGGCATCAGTATAAGCTTTCTTCTCTGCGGTCAGGGCAGCCTGGCTGGTTTTAAGACTGTTCAGATTGGCCTCGTAGGCCGCCTTGTTGGACTGGGCTTTGGACAGCTCCGTGTTGGCCTTGGCCAGTTTCTTATTGGTGGAGTTCTGCTGCTTTTGTAACTTCTTCTGCTGGGAATTCAAAGTGGATTTGCCATCGTTGATCTTATCCATTCCCTCATCGATTTCTTCCTGGGCATCATCCATCTTGCTTTCCACATACTCTTCCAGTTTATCATTGATTTTTTTGATTTTATCTTTATTCAGGCGGATCTCCACCGTGTTGACGATACCGCCTGTGGCGGAGACAGAGGCAACTCCATCCTGCCTTTCAAGGTAAGGCTGCACATAATTCTCGGAAAATGTGGTGAGCTCCTTGAGGTCTTTGTCCGTATAATTCACGTTGGCATAGATGGTGGCCATCATATCCATGCTGATTTCCAGGATGTTGGGAGTCCCGCACCCCTCCGGATAATCGATGGAATTCACCGCCTGAGATACTCTGACAAGGGCGGAATCCAGATCGATATCCTCCACGAACTCCAGCATAACCAAACCGTAATTATTGGAGGAGGTACTTATCACGTTCTCCACACCGCTGATCACACCCAGGGCGGACTCAGTGGGCTTGACGACCTCGATCTCAACTTCCTCCGGAGAAGCACCTGGATCGGTTACGATCACCGCCAGATAAGGCAACTCCATATCAGGCAAAAGATTGGTCTGCATATTTGAAAGGCTGACAAAACCAATGGTAATTACAATGATTACCGTAACGAATGTCAGGAAAGGTTTTTTTACGAATAATCTGGTCATTTCTACACCCCGTCGAATCGCCTTCTGATCAGCTTTAAAACAAAAAAACACCCTGTCATAAAATTATAAATGACAGGGTGTCTTGCGTCAACTATTATCAATAACCTTCCTTGATCCATTTTGCCACATCCAGGGCATGGTAAGTAATGATCATCTGGGCACCGGCACGTTTAAATCCGATCATATTCTCCATGACGATCCTCTTCTCATCGATCCAGCCGTTTGCTGCAGCTGCTTTCACCATGGAATACTCCCCGCTTACATTGTAAACGGCAAGAGGCATATCCGTCTCCTGGGATGCCATCTTCAGGATGTCCATGTATGCAAGGCCCGGTTTGATGATCAGGATATCTGCGCCTTCATTGATATCATCCCACATATCCCTGAGGGCTTCCCTCGGGTTATGGTAGTCCATCTGATAAGTTTTTCTGTCACCGAAACCGGGAGCAGAATGTGCTGCGTCCCTGAAAGGCCCGTAATATCCGGAAGCCATTTTGGCTGTGTAGGACATGATCGGCACAGTCTTAAGATCCGCCTCGTCCAAAGCTTCCCGGATAGCTGCCACATGGCCGTCCATCATGTTGGATGGCGCTACCATATCCGCCCCAGCCTGGGCACAGGTAACAGCAGTCCTGGCAAGCAACGGGAGAGTCTCGTCATTCAGGATCTCCCCGTTTTTGATCACGCCGCAATGACCATGGGATGTGTATTCGCACAGACAGATGTCAGCGATGACGATAAGTTCCGGGAATACCTTCTTGATATGGCGGATGGCTTCCTGGATGACCCCATGTTCATTGTAAGCTTCTGAGCCTACCTCATCCTTGTGAGCCGGTATGCCGAATATAAGGATTCCCTTAACCCCTGCCTCTCGTATGCGGTCAAGTTCTTCATCGATCCGGTCAATGCTGTACTGGTAGATTCCGGGCATGGATCCGATGGGATTCTTCTGGTTCTCTCCCTCCACCACAAAGACCGGGTAGATCAGGTCATCCACACTCACTGAAGTCTCGCGAACCAATGCCCGCATATACTCACTGGATCTTAATCTTCTTCTTCGAAACATGATACTCTCCTCCTTCACAAATCCAGATATGTAATCATTCCAGGACCAAGATCGTCCGTTGGTCTGGCAATGAACCCATACTTTTTATAAAATTCCTCTCTCCCTTTGGCGCACATGAGACACAGCATCATGGTGGTGCCGGGATAACCCAGCCCGATGACAAAGTCTTTCAAGGTCCGAAGGATCGTCCCCCCGATACCCTGTCCCTGGACCTCCGGGCGGATGATCAGGTCCTGCACATAGCAGATCACAGCCCCATCTCCCACGATACGCCCCATACCCACTGCCTTTCCGTCCTGAAATGCAGTGAGGATATAAAGACTGTTGTTCAGAGCTCTCCTGGCCTGGTCACGGGACAGAGGTCTGAAACCAACCGCTTCCCTCAATTCCAGGTAGGTGTCTATATCCAGTTGATCTTCCACATATTTTACCATAAAGCTACACAACTTCCCATCATTAATTATTTTGATCTTTTTTTATCTGCAGCCGTAAATTTCTTCCAGTTCCTCCACTGTCAGAGGTCTCTTTCGGGAGAAGGCTTTCTCGGCTGCCTCCCTGAGAATAGCCCTCCTGTGGCTCTCCTCAGGAAATGTCTCTTTCACATATTCTTTCACATCACCCAGCTGGGCAGCAATCTCTCCATAATAATCCGGGACTGCTTTTTCGATCTCCTGTCTCACCTTTTTTGAAACGATAGGACTCTGGCCGTCCGTATTGATCCCGATACTGATCTCCCCCTTCTTTACGATGGACGGAAAGAGGAAGCTGCATTCCTCGGGAGCATCAATGACATTGACCGGTACGCCCCGTTTCTTACATAAGGCGGCGATATAATGATTCACTTCCCTGTCATTGGTGGAAGCGATCACCAGGTCCGCTCTCTCCAGCCAGTATTCAGGAGAATCCTCCTGGGATTCCACATGGGTCCCGGGGTTCAAATGAGTCTCCCCGGGAACAGAGATATCAAGCAGATGAATCTGATCAGGTGACAAAAGCCTGACGATCCCGGGATCCACCGCCGCGGAAACCACCTGTATCCGGGCATCATATCTAAGAAGGGTCTCAATCTTCCTGAGAGCTACTTTCCCGCCTCCGAAAACCAGACATGTCATGGATGATATATCAATAAATAATGGAAATCTTGCCATATTCTACTTCTCTATTCCTTTCCGGGCGGAAATTCCCCTGTCAAAGGGGTGTTTTCTCTTGCAGATTTCAGAAACATAATCAGCATGGTCGATCATGCGCTGGGAAGGATTTCTGCCACTTAATACCACCTCCAGATGCTCCGGTTTTTCTTCCAGATACCGGATCATCTTGTCCTCGGAGAGGAGATTTTTATCTATGGCATAAAGGCTCTCATCCAGAACCAACATATCATAATCCCCTGCCATCCGGAAGAGGCGGTCCAGCATCTCATCGTTCTTTCGGTGAAGATCATTGAGTTCTTCCTCATTCATGGCAAAAGTCCATTTCTCCACATCAAAGCTGGGGATCACCGTCACTCCCGGCAGATAATCAATGATATTTCTCTCACCGGATGTATTGTCCTTCAGAAACTGATAGAGAAGAACCTTCTTGCCACTGCCGCTTGCACGGGTGGTCAGACCCATGATACAAGTGGTCTTTCCTTTCCCGTTTCCACAGTAAAGGTGAACCAGGCCGACACCCGAAGTGTCATCCCTAAGGCCTCCACATCCGATAGGGCCTTCCTCAGCCTCTTTTTTCTCCTCCTGCGGATTGCAGCTTTCCTCGCCGGAAGCATCAGCTGACGTGGTATCTCCAAACAGGATCCGGTAGATCCTGTCCATATCCAGATGGTTTCTTATCAGATCTGCCAGCTTATCATACTGCATCTCTTTGTATTCTGCAATACTTAACTCATCCGCCTCCGGATCGATGCCCTTTTCCTTCATAATCTCGTGAACCAGGCCGAAAACCAGTTCTTCATTATCGAAGATTCCATGCAGGTAACTTCCCCAGATTCTCCCGTCCGGTGTCATGTAGGCATCCGTTCTTCCATCTTCCAGGGTTAGGATGGGAACCGCATTACCCAGATTTTCCGTCGTACCCATATGGATCTCGTAGCCTTCCACACAGCGATTCTTCAGATGATAAAGGTTGTGTTCCTCCGAGAAAGTGCCTTGAATACGTGTTCTGGTCTTATCCCCCTGGAAAGTAGTTGCCAGATCCAGAAGCCCGATTCCTCTCATATCTCCACCATGTTCCACTCCCTCCGGATCATGCAATTCCTTACCCAGAAGCTGGAATCCACCACAGATCCCTATGATACGGCATCTGTGTGCCTGGCGGATGATGGCAGCCTCCAGGCCATTTTCTATGAGCCATTCCATATCTGCCATGGTGTTTTTGGTTCCGGGGAGAAGGATCAGATCCGGTTCTCCCAGTTCTTTTTTATCCGTCACATATCGCAGGGATACTCCTTTGATCAATTCAAATACACTGAAATCGGTAAAGTTGGAAATGTGGGGAAGGCGGATTACCGCCACATCGATTCCTTCCTGAATCTCTTTCTGGTTCAGACGATCAGAGAGGCTGTCCTCATCATCCACATCGATTTTCTCCATAGGAAGAACCCCCAGAACAGGTTTCCCGGTGAGGTCCTCCAGCATCTTAAGGCCCGGTTTCAGAATCTCCACATCGCCGCGGAATTTATTGATGACGATGCCACAGAACCGATCCTGGTCTTCCTGTGGAAGCAGCTTGACTGTCCCGTAAGCAGAGGCAAAGACACCTCCCCTGTCGATATCAGCCACCAGAATTACCGGAGCATCTGCCATCTTGGCCATGCCCATGTTCACGATATCATTTTCCGCCAGATTGATCTCCGCAGGAGATCCCGCACCTTCGATCACCACGATATCATTTTCATCCGCGAGATGGCGGAAAGCTTTCATCACTTCCGGAGCCAGACTGTCTTTCATCTTATAGTAGGCCTGGGCGCTTAAATTATCATAAACCTCCCCGTTTACAATAACCTGAGAGCCCATGTTGGAAGTAGGTTTCAAAAGGATAGGATTCATCCAGTGCGTAGGCTCGATCATGGCAGCTTCCGCCTGCATGGCCTGGGCACGTCCGATCTCCAGTCCTTCCTTTGTGATATAAGAATTCAAGGCCATATTCTGGGATTTAAAGGGGGCAACCCGGTAGCCGTCCTGCTTAAAGACCCGGCACAGACCTGCTGTGACAAAACTTTTCCCGGAATTCGACATGGTACCCTGAACCATAATTGCTTTTGCCATAGTATCCTCCTGTCGTTTATCTATGTTCCTCCATATCAGGGCTTTTTCTCATCGGATGGAGATGTTTTCTCTCCCAGAATATCTCTCAGTGCCCTGATCAGTTGGCAATTGGATGTGTGATCCTTCACCGCAACTCTCCAGTAATCTCTGCCAAGATTTACGTAATTACTACAGTTTCTTATCATGAATCCTCTTTTCTCCAGTTTTCTGTCAAGATCCTCCCGGCCGGGTGCCCGGAAAAAGAGATAGTTCGCCTGTCCGTCATAAAGACGGATGGGCATGGCAGCCATCTCCTTCTTCATGTAGGCCAGTTCCCGGGCGACGGTATCTATCACCTTTTCCTTGTAGTCTTTTAAGGACAAGGCACAGATGCCTGCCTCCTGTGCCAGATTGCTGACGGACCAGGACTGACCGGCCCGGTTGACCGCCTCTATAACATCCGGATTACTGCTTAAAAGGTATCCCAGACGAATTCCCGGGAGAGCGTATAATTTGGTAAATGATTTCAGAATAATCAGATTATCATATTTTTCCAGATAAGGTTTCAGGGTGAAATTCTCCTCTCCCCTGCAGATCTCCAGAAAACACTCATCCAGCATCAGGAAGACGCCTTCTTGTTTTGCCTTATCCAATACTCTTAGCAGATAGTCCCTTTCCAGGAGAAGGCCGGTAGGGTTGTTTGGATTACAGAGGATCAGCATGTCATACTCCCCTGTTATCTCAGAGATGAGGTTCTCCTTGGGCAGCAGGTCTTCATCCATTCTGTGATATGTAATCCCGGATCCTGCCGTCCGCAAGGCCTCTTCATACTCCACGAAAGCGGGAACCGGAAGAAGTACTTTCTGCGGTTTCATACCGAATGCAAGACGGAAAAGAAGATCCGCGCCACCGTTGCCGCAGGCAATCCATTCTTCCCTGACTTTATCATTTTCTGCGATGGCTTCCCGCAGTCTTGTGCATTCCGGATCCGGATAATTGATCATATCATCGATGGAGGCGATGACAGTCTGACGGATCTCCTCCGGGATCCCAAGGGGACTTATGTTGGCAGAAAAATCCATGATCCGGTCCTGACTGATTCCCAGTTCCCTGGCCTTCTTATAGATGTTTCCGCCATGACTATCTGTTTTCATCTTTTATAACCTCTGTTTCATCAGATTTGAATAAGACTCCCTCCTATACAGGCGGGATTGAATTTACTCTTTTATCACAGGGTGCCACTGCTCAAACCTATCCGGAGAAGAGCAATGATTCCGATACTCAGGATGAGCATGAGAAAAGCGCTCACATAGAGCAGCTGGTTCGTGCGCCGGATATCCTCATATTCCACCGGGCGGATGTCATCACCGATGGTGGGTTTTACCACCGGTTTCCCAAAATACAGGTGGGTTCCACCCAGTTGTATATTTAAAGCTCCTGCAGCCACGGCTTCTGTCTGGGCACTGTTGGGGCTGAGATGGTTAAACCGGTCTCTGCGGAAGATCCGTATGGCACCGGCCGTATTCAATCTCAGGATGGCTGTGGCAAATATCATAAGTAACGCCGCGATTCTTGCAGGTATGAAATTACAGATATCATCCAGATGTGCCGATGCATATCCCAGATGGATCAGTTCTTCATTTTTGTATGCCACCATGGAATCCAATGTGTTTACCGCCTTGTAGGCAAAACCCAGCGGGGCTCCTCCCAGCGCGATAAAAAACATGGGGGCGATGACACCGTCAGCCGTATTTTCCGCGATGGTCTCCACATCAGCCTTAGCCACTTCACTCTCATCCAGTTCCATGGTATCTCTGCCCACCAGATAGGAAATCTCTATTCTCGCTCCGGCCAGATCACCGGCTTTCAGTCTGTCATAGACTTTCATGGATTCTTTCTTCAGGCTTTTGGTGGCAAGAATCTGATAGATGAAGAAGGCCTCCAGGGCAAAGGCAAGCACAGGATGGATCCTTCCGGCCAGAAGCAGTATCCCGTAAATCACAAAGAAGGTACCCACCACGATCACTGTGGTCAGCAGATAGCCGCACAAAAGCTCTGCTTTCTCTTTGCGCTCCAGGCCTCTCTCCCTGGCTTCCTGGTAAGAACAGCCGTAAATCATCCGCTGCATTCCGTTTTTCAATTTCGTTATAAACCATCCGATGATCTGCACCGGATGGATGAGACCGTGGGGGTCTCCAATCAATAGATCCAGGAAAAATCCCAGAATCATCGCATAGATCAGTTTCATATCGTATCCTTTGCGGCCTCCGCGGCCATGTCAACAAACCGCTGTGCCATATCCTTGCAGTTATGAAAGTAAAAATGGGGATAACCCGCCAGGATTTTTCCCTCGATATGTAATCCATCCCAGCGTCTGCCGGTGGATTTCTCCAGGACCGCCGCATCGCCGGGGTTTACTGCCTTGGAATAATGAAATTCGTGGACACGGACCCGGTCACCTGCCTGGAGGTAGGCGCTATCCATTCTGGCCTGTAAGGTCACATAGCCAAACTGCATGGACAGGCGGTCCGTCATCTGCACATCCGTATCGATCAGGCCGAGCATGGGCATACTGCTTCCATCCGTCTCCACCAGGTTGTTACAGACGTACATAAATCCCCCGCATTCTGCAATAATTGGTTTTCCTCTG
>CADBOX010000254.1 GCA_902796415.1 uncultured Lachnospiraceae bacterium | reverse complement strand
GAGTGCGCCTTCAGGGGCTCGAACCCTGGACACGCGGATTAAGAGTCCGCTGCTCTACCAACTGAGCTAAAGGCGCATGTGCTATGAATTTTTCACGCAAAAATGATTATATATCATATGTCTGGAAAAATCAAGCACTTTTTTATATATTTTTATTCTACATGTCCCTGAAGCAATTCCTGATAACTCTGTGCCTCCTCATAGTTCCCCAGATCTTTATACTCTTCATATGGGATGACAGGGTAGATATAATAGCCATCCTGTGTCATACTCTCCCGGGTAACCGGGACGATATCTGATCCATAGTGAAACTCGTAGGAACCGTCCTGACACTCTACCAGATAAGCATTCTCCTCGTTAGAATATCTGTGTTCATCCTTCGGTTTATAGAAAGGCTGGAGAATCACAAAATAAGAAGCCAGGAGCCAGCATATCGTAATACCGTTCAGCAGATAGATCTGGTATTTCTTTCTGGCTGCCAGAGGGGTTTTATTCAGATGGTAAGTCAGCCTCTGTTTTGTGGCATTTCCCTTGATGACAGCCACGAATCCCAGAGCACAATCACCCGTTTTTTCCTCCAAGGTTCCCTTGACTGAATATCTCAGACATTGAAGAATCGTAGCCATGTAATGAAGTCTCTCCTTCTGCTCGTAGGTTCTCATGGCAATCTCATCGCAGATCAACTCTATGAGATGGACCATATCCTTCCTAAGCAGATAGATGCAGGGGTTCCACCAGAAGAGGATGGTGACACACTGCAGGATAAACTTTATGGCAAGATGGTGTCTCTTCCAGTGTGTGTACTCATGTCTCAGGATGTCAATCAGGTTCTTCCTGGTAAAGTATGTCTCCGGCAGGTAGATGACCGGATGCAGATAGCCCACGATAACCGGTCCTTTCAGCAAAGTGGTTCTTCTCACCGGCAGAGGACAGCTCTCATCGATGGTATGAAGGATCTCCTCAGACTCTTTATCTTCCTTTGCATTCTCCTTTAATACCCTTTCCGTCTTTCTTACTTTATAGAGAAAGCGCAGAAACAGTGCAAGAGAGACAGACAGGGAGATGAAAACTATCACATACAAGACCGGAATCCCCATATAGGAAAAAACCCGCGGGCGAATCAGCTCAGAGATAAATCTGGGGTACTCGATTCTGTACTGATGCCTGGTGATATCCAAGGGTGTGAAGAGCCTTAGAATACACAGTGCGGTACCAAATATAAAAAACCCAAGGCCTGATTTCAGGAGAAAGGAAGTATCTTTCAGCATAAAATGCAGGAAAAGGATAAATAGGCTACCGGTGAACATGGCCCAGAGAAAAGCATAGAAAATAGTATAGAGTGTGTACATACCAGCCCACCTCCTATCGATTCTGCTCTATGCCTGAATCTGCCGCCTCCAGTTCTTCTTTTTTCTTCTGTAACATATCACTTAATTCATCGATCGTTGCCCGATCCACATCCTCCTCCAGCAATGCCCCGAACAAAAGGGACAGAGAGGATGCATTCAACTGGTTCTCCTCCCGCAGCATCCGGATGGAGAACTCTTCTCTTGTCATGGTCGGCGTAAATGTCCTGGCGTAATTCTTGGTGGTTTGTTTGAAACCGGCAACCTGTATGACATTCTTCTTAAGAAGAGAATTGATCATCAGGTGAATGTAACTGGGTTTCCATGTCTTATGTTCTGAGATCTTGACGATCTCCGCAGAGGTCAGAGGCTGGTTTTCCTCCCACAGCAGCTCTAACACTTCCCGTTCGCTTCCGGTAATCCGGGTATTCTTTTTCTTCATGATGAGTCCTCCTGGTGATATCTCAGGTTTGTTATCTCGGAAAAACTATCTTCTCTATAATAGTAAAACATAAAAATATTATAATTTTATATCTATTATAAATATAATTCCAAATATTGTCAATTTGTTTTTCCGAAAATTAACCATTTTTCCTGATTATCTGTCAAAAGAACTGATGGCTTTCAGCACATCCAGGGGCTTGTCCTTTACGACATACAGATCTTTTACTCTCTCATGAATGAATCCCTTCTGAATCCCTTCATCAATAAATGTCAGGAGAGAGTCATAGTAACCCTTTATGTTAAATACGACGATGGGGGCTTTTTTCCGGTCCAGATAAGCCAGGGTAAGAACCTGGAAGAATTCATCCATGGTGCCGATTCCTCCCGGTGCGATGACAAAGGCATCTCCCAGTTTTTCCATAAGTTCTTTTCTCCCGCTCATGGTATGGGTCTTAATCTGGTTGGTACATTGATCATAAAGATCCTCATAGTCTTTCATAAAATCAGGAATAACACCAATCAGGATACCATTTCCCTCCGTCGCACCTCTGGCGCAGGCTCCCATCATACCTGTGGAACCGCCGCCGTAAACCAAGGTGTGCCCGTAGACTGCGATCAATCTGCCCAGTTCTTCTCCTTGTTCAATAAAGAAAGGATCAATCACATCACTTGCTGCCCCGTAGATACATATTTTCATTTTTTTCATATTTCATCACCTGTTGTTCTGTTAAAAATCATACTCCAAAGGGGAAGAATAGATTTCATCTCTTCGAAGTTCATTCAGAATCTCTGCCCGCCTTGTTCCGATGAGCAGGGATTTATTATATTTGTAATAGCGCTCACATCCGTTTTCCGCCAGGAAGGCAGCTGCCTGGGCATTCATGGTCAGTTCCGTGACGAAGACTACCATCTCCTGCCCTTCTCCGAAGGCTTCTTCCATAAAGGTAAAGGCGTATTCCAAAGCATCCGAAGCCTGGATGACCGCCTCTTCCCTGCGGGCTGTCTGATGTTCAAATTGAGTCCGGATACTCATAAAGGCATCCTTGGCATCCCAGACTCCCACCGGTGCCCATTTGTGCAGAAGATGGAGCACCGTCAGCTGGTGATTCTTCTCTTCCTGGCTCATCAGCCCGGTTGCCTCCGACAGTTTAAGAGATTCTTCTTTACCATGGAGCATCCTCTGATAGATTGCCAGCGGCGACTCTCCGGCAGAAGAATCCTCTCTCCTTTTTTCTTCTCCCAAAACATCCCGGTATAAACGAAGAAACTCATAGCAGTCTGTGGTTACCCTGTCCGCTTCCATGGCTTGTGTCATCTTTTGGATCAGCCCGTCACTGAGTAACTCCACACAGCTGAGCCTCTCGTCGAAAGATGCAGTAAAGAGCCTCTGATAGATATCAGGTTTTATTTTTCCAAGGAGGATGTTCCGGATATCGTACTCTTCTTTATATTTTTGATACAGGTCATAATACGCCGCTACATCCTTGGCCACATCCTCATGCTGCAGATACTGGCGGATCACATCCTCGTCCACCTTGATGGACAGGGATTCGTAAGACCGGATCAGATAGCTTAAATCCTCCCAGCCTCTGGCAGTGACAAACTGCATCCCGTCCACGTCATTTTCCGTTCGATAGAAGTTGCCGGGGCGAAGCTCCAGATAGCTTAGGATAAAGGGGTGAACATGATGCTCTCTGGCATACTCTTTAAATACAGACAGATCTGCTTCCACATTCATCCGTCGGACTCGATCCAGGGTCACGAAGTCAAAATCCCTCACACTTTTATTGTACTCAGGAGGATTGCCTGCTGCCGCAATGATCCATCCCCGGGGAACCGCCTGATTTCCGAAGGTTTTACACTGCAGGAATTGAAGCATGGTAGGCGCAAGAGTCTCAGAGACACAATTGATCTCATCGATGAAGAGGATGCCCTCTTCCCTTCCCGTATCCTTGATATAGCGGTAGATGCTGCTGATGATCTCACTCATGGTGTACTCGGTGACGGAATAGCTCTTCCCTCCGTAGACCTCCTCCTTGATGAAAGGAAGCCCTACAGCACTCTGCCGGGTGTGATGGGTGATGGTGTAGGCCACCAGGCCGATCTCGCACTCCCCTGCAATCTGCTGCATGATCTGCGTCTTTCCGATTCCGGGAGGCCCGATGAGAAGGATGGGTCTCTGCCTGACCTCCGGGATGATATACTCCCCGTGGATATCCTTCTGCAGGTAGGCTTTTACTGTATTCTTAATCTCTTCCTTGGCTCGTTTTATATTCATAGATCCTGACCTTCTGTCGTCAAATTATGTCACATGATGGCGTCGATGGCGTCAATCATGGCCGCGCGGATCCCCATATGCTCCAGGGCATCCACCCCCCGGATGGTTGTGCCGGCAGGGGAACATACCTTATCTTTGAGCAGCCCGGGGTGCTCTCCCGTCTTCAACTGGAGTTTCGCACTTCCCAGGATCATCTGGGAAGTCAAGGCATAGGCCTTGTCTCTGGGGAGTCCGTATTTCACTCCGGCATCCCCCAGCCCCTCTATGATCATGTCGATAAAGGCAGGACCGCAGCCGGTGATAGCCATGGCAACTCCCATGAGATGATCCGGGATGATCTCCACCTTACCCAAAGCACAGAAGAGACCCATCATCCTCTCCCGTTCTTCCTTCTCCAGAGAATTGGTTTCCTCAAAAAGCAGAACCCCTTCCCCGACCATGGCCGGCGTGTTGGGCATAATATACTGGAACCTTGTGCTCGGATCCAGATATGCGCTGTATCTCTCATAATTCCATCCGGCCGCCACAGAAAGGAGTGCTTTTCCTTTCAGATCTTCCTTAATCTCCCCGAGGATTCCTTCGATCTGATAGGGTTTGCATGCCATGAGAAAGACATCACAAGCTTCCAGCATCTCTTTCCGGTCACGGCAGGCAGTGAAACCAATCTTCTCTGCGTTCTTTTTCAATTTATCATAATGCGGTGCATAGGCATAAATCTGATCCGGTGTCAGCAGCTTCTGGCTGATCCATCCGGAGGCGATGGCCTGCGCCATATTTCCCATTCCTATAAATCCGATTCTCTTCACGTTATTGATCCTCTCTTTAGTCTCTTTATCTGCTCGCTCTGTTCTCTGCTTCTCTTTTCGCTTCTTCGTAGACCCATTCCTTCCCGGGATAGTAGAGGCAGAATGCGTCCTTCGCCGCACGGGCCAGGAGTTCCTGGTCATCCCGGAATCCCAGGCTGTCGGGATAGAGGATGGTCTTCTCACACAGATCCATGGCTATCTTTCTAAGGAGATTATCCTCCGGCAGTTTCCCGATTCCAAATAAGGTGGTGGAATAGCTTCTGTCTCCCTTGCTGATCTGAATATACAGACAGCTGAAATGGATGAATTCCCGGTACCAGACCTCTTTGTGGTCCCGGTTTTCTTTCAGAAGGTCCAGGAGCAACGTCTCCCGAATCTCCTCCACCCCTTTCCGGACACGGGACTTCCCGAAGAGACCATCCTTACTCTTTGCCAGAAAAGGCAGATCCATCCATACCTTCAGGAAGTGATCCGTACCATCATATCTTCCCCGGGCATCCGTATAGCGTTTCTCCCAGAGCATGTGGCGCAGCTGATTCTCCCTGGAATCCGACGCTTCAGGAGCGGCATCCAGATATCCTTTCCGGCGCATCCCGTCCGTCTCCATATAATAATTATCCGGCCATTCATACTGCTGTTGGCCGGTTTTCATCTCTCTTTCCAGCATAGTTTCGTCCTCCTAAAAAAATGATATATCCTAACCTGGAAAAAGTCTAGTGAAAAAATGGACCTGGCATGCTATGATGAAAACAGAGTAATTTTGATTTAAGAAGGATACCTTATATGAACAGACCAGCTTCTCTGCAAATACAAACTTCACCGATGGACATCCTGTGGGAGATGGGGCAAGAAGGCGCCAGGATTCTGAGAGTCTATAGCAATGAACTGGCCATCCGACTACCGGACCGGCTGGAAGGAGTCCCTGTGACAGAGATCGGAGCCTATTGTTTTTCTGCCTCGGAGCATCTTCCCCAGGAAAACTGCCGGCTTACCCATCTGACAGCGGATGGCAGGGAAGAACCAGTTGAAAGTCCATCCTTTCCATCCGTCAGCGGTAACTATGTGGAGAGTGTCTATCTGCCGGAAGAGGTTACAATATTACATAATGCTGCCTTTTATAACTGCAGGAAAATGACCCTCTTATCCCTGGGAGAACAGATCCATGCCATCGGCAGTGACGAGTTTCTGAACTGTGTCAGCTTGAGGACCATCATCCTCAGGGGAAGCCCCAGGTCGGAAAATGGCTTGTCTCTCCTTCTGGAGCGTCTCATTTCCGATGTGGAGGTAGCCTTCTGTCCTGAAGACGGTCCTCCTGAATGTGTCATTTTCTTTCCGGAATACTATGAATGGCTGAACGAAATTACCCCGGCCCATGTCTTCAGCCGGAGCATTGAAGGGGAAGGTTTCCGCATGCGGCATACTTTCCAGAATCATCTGTTGGACTTCTCCAGGTACGATCAATGTTTTCCCGATGTCTTAACGGGAGAGTCCGACAAAAACATCTGCCGGATCGCCATGAACCGTCTCCGCTGGCCCATCGGGTTACAGGATCAGCCAAAAAGCCTTTATGAGGAAGCTCTAAAAGCCCGCCCGGACCACCTGTTGCGATTGCTGACAGACCATCGTGATCTTGCCGGATTGGAGTTTTTCTGCCGAAACTTATCTCTGACCAGGGGAGATCTCTCCTCCTGGATGGAGCTCTGTATCCAGGCTCAGTGGGGTGAGGGAGCAGCCTGTCTGGCAGATGAGATCCAGGCTTCCGGTTCCTTTGCGAAAAAAACATTTTCTTTTGATGATCTTGCATTCTAAGGGGAGGGATGCGTCATGTCCAACAAAAAACAGCATACTGTGAGCCAGACAGAATGGGAGCATGCTATCTGCGAGAAAATCCTGGCCCTGATCCGGAGCGAATTATTTCTGGACCTGCGCTATCTGGATGTGGCACTTTCTGCCCTCGTCTTTCAGCCAAAGGATGTCATCCGGACTCTGGCCACTGACGGGAGTTACCTGTATTATTCCAGAGAGCAGCTCCTGCGCCTGTATCCGAAGAACCCCCTGTTTTTAAACCGTGCCTATCTCCACTCCGTCCTCCATTGTGTCTTTCGCCATCTTTGGCTCCGGGGGCAAAGGGAGCCGGTTATATGGAATCTGGCCTGTGACATCTGTGTGGAATACACCATCGATTCTATGGAAAAACCCTGTACCAAACGGATTCTGTCCCGACTGAGGATAGATTATTATGACCATCTGAAAGGGGCAAAAATCCCTGTGACCGCCGCTGCGGTCTATGAAGATCTGCTGACGATCAGTGACCCGGAAGAGCAGTTCCTTCTTCAACAGGAATTCTACACCGACGACCATCGATTCTGGCCCAGAGAAGAAAAACCTTCCACCGGGACTTCTTCTGCCGGAGAGAAATGGGATAAGATCGGACGACGGATCCAGCAGGAATCAGACCGCCGGGGAGAGCAGGAATCCCAGGAATTGTCTACCCTCAAAACCCAGATACAACGGGGAAAAAGTCGCAGGTCTTACCAGGATTTTCTGAGAAAATTCACTGTTCTCAGAGAAGAATTGCACCTGGATCCCGATTCCTATGATCTCAATTATTATACTTATGGCCTGAAACTCTACGGAAATATGCCTCTGATCGAACCTCTGGAGAGCCGGGAGATCCACAAGATCCTCGATTTTGTCATTGTCATAGATACCAGCTACTCCACCAGCGGCAGATTAGTCCGAAAATTTCTGGAAGAGACCTTCCGGATTCTCACAGAGAAGGATTCTTTCTTCCGGAAAAGCCAGGTCCGCATCATCCAGTGCGACAACCAGGTGCAATCTGACATCAGCGTGAGTTCACAGGAAGATATCGACAAGTTGTTCCGTGATTTTGAATTGATCGGAGGTGGCGGCACTGATTTCCGTCCTGCTTTCCGTTATATCGACCAACTCCTCTCCCAAGGAGAATTCCGCTATCTGAAGGGGGTCTTATATTTCACCGATGGAAAAGGAATCTATCCCTCCAGGCGGCCGGATTATGATACTGTCTTCTTATTTGTGGGGGAAAATGAAGGAAATCCCGTTCCTCCCTGGGCTATGAGCATGAGCCTGATGGAGGATTGGTTAAACTAGAAAATGCTTATGATCCATAACATGAGGATAAAGAAGGAGCAGCTACTCCAGGCAGCTGCTCCTTCTTCGTTTGATATATTGGGTGTATGATAATTTTATAAATCTTTGATACGGATGATATAGGAAATCTTTCTGTGATTCAGATAGCCAAGGGATTTCCTGCCTGTATCGGTGTAACGGGAACCGTTACTGTTGCCTCTGGTGGAAACTTTACCACCGTCATACCAAAGTCTCTCTCCGCTTCTGCTCTTTCCGGCGTAAATATTAACATGAGGAACACCGGCCCAGCAGCACACATCTCCTGGCTGGAGATTGGCGGCGGATGGAGAACGATAGATATGCATAACTTTTACTTTGCGCTTGTCCCAGTTGAAGCGCTTCCGGATTCCGCCCCCTCTGATGAAGAACGTATCACCGATATCTGTAGCACCGTACTCCTGGAG
>CADBOX010000253.1 GCA_902796415.1 uncultured Lachnospiraceae bacterium | reverse complement strand
TCGATCACGACGTCCTCATGGCTGATATATTGAGTCTTATGGTAGGTGATATTCTCACCTCTCATCGCCTGCATGATCGTAGTCTTGCCCGCCTCACTACGACCGACAAACATAATAGTACGCATCTAAATCACCTTACTTCTCTATTTCTTAGTTACCGGGCAGGTAGCGTATCCTAATTCTGTCTGGAAATAATGAATGACAGCCTGTACTGCAGATTCAACTGCAGAGATGCGCCCTGTCAGAATCAATGTACCACTGAAACGATCCACGAAACCCAGATATACATCACCGCTCTTGATGGCGATATCGGCTCCGATTACAGCGGATTCACTTGGGGTTACCGTGATGATTCCGATCGCGGAACGCTCAAAATCAATATCCGGATTCAAACCAAGTTTACGGTAAACGATTGGTTTCGGACTAGTAATTACGTGTGCAAGGGTAATCTGTCTTCCGGGCACTGTCTCCTGTATAATTCGAAGTCTGCCTTCTGTATCTTTTGGTAATAATTCTTTAATATCCATAATCACTACTCCTTTTTGCTTTGTTCTATCTCTGATTCTCCGGGGACAAGTCCCGTCTGATGACATAATAAGCCAAATTTATTATAAAAGATTATAGCATAGACTCTCCTTTTATACTATGAAAAAAATTGACTCTGCATGGTAATCATCGGTCATCATTTTACAGGAATTCACAAAATATAATCCATGTCCGAATCTAATTTCCATGGAGATAGAAAAAAGAACTGATCTGATCTTCTTTACCAAAGATATTATTATACTCCAGAAGCTGGTATTCCCTGATCTTGGAATAATAAGGAGAAGACTCATCTTTCAGGTCATAAAAGTTCCCGTCCGCTCCCCAGTAACCCAGGGCATTGATGCAGGGGATCTCTTTTTTAAGCTCTGCAAGATAATCGAGGTAGCCGGTAGTTTCAATCCCGGTGATCTGGGCGATATAAGTGGCCAGATAGTTATTGCTGGTTTTCTCTACAAAGTGATCCCCGATCTCATAATTAGCCCAGATGAGAAATGGAACCTGGTACAGCCGCTCCAGATCCTCCCCCTGCAGTTCACTGATTTCTTCTCCCAGGAGAGCATTATAAAACTCCTCATCCAGATCAGGCTGATGGTCCCCGAAGAATACAATGACCGTAGGATCTTTCACCTTCTCAAAATACTCCACCAGATACTTTAAAGCTTCATCGGACATTTTCATCATATTGAGGTATTGCTCCACGCGGCTGTAATAGGAGAGCGCCCCTTCAATCTGCACCTCATTCCCCGTCTCATAAAGGGTACCGTCATAGCTTCCATGATTCTGCATGGTCACGTTAAACAGATAGAAGGGTTGATCTTTCTTTTTATTCTGCTCATAGATCTCAATCAGTTTTTTATAATCTTCCTCATCGGTGATATGATAGTTTACGGTATCCGTAAACACGGAGAAATCATCGGAAGTAAAAAACCGGTCAAACCCCATCAGCGGATAGATCTTATACCTGCTGTAGCCGGTATTATAATAGGGGTGAAGGGCATAGGCCGGGGAATATCCCTGGTCTTTTAATGTCTGGGTAAATCCCGGAACCTGGTCCCTTAAATAGAGCTGATAAGGAACCGAATTATCCGGAAGGAATGCCAATGTATTTCCGGTGAGAAATTCAAATTCGGAATTGGCAGTATTTCCTCCAAAGACCGAAGTGTAGGTATATCCCCTGATGGTGTTTTTCAACTTCCGAAAATACGGCATATAATCCCGGGACAGTTTCAGATCTCCGAGAGTCTTAAGGTCTGCAAAAGACTCATTCATCACCACGATAACATTGGGAGTTTTTTTCGGAAGCCTGATCTCTTCGGCAAAGTCTCCTTCTCTTCCCTCATCCTGTTCCGGGTTGTCCTGACTTTCTCTTTCAGCTTGAAACTCCCGGATGATCTCCTCCACTTTTTCTGTGGAATAGTCTTCAGGCTGAGAGACATGAAGATAACCGAAGGTCCGGATCGTGGTAAGTAAGGTACCATAAAAGCGATATTTATATTGGGGGCGGTAGACTCGAAAGTCCACACCGATATCACCGAGAAAAGAACTGTAGACATAGACCTGGCAGATGACGATCCAGGTTACGGCGCAGACTGCAAGGTAGATAAAGCGAAACCTTCTCTTCGGAAACAGGGGGAGACTCTTCAGTTTCAGCAGAAGCGCGACTATGACGATAGCCAGCATAAGGAACTCAGCGGAGTCTACATCCATCTGTATCTGATAAGTGTTGGCTACAGACAGGGCGGTCCCGGCAGAATAGATGTCTGAAGCGATAAATGACATACTTCTCCACACAGTAAGCTCGTAATTAAAAAAACCGAAAAAAGCAGTAAGTATGATCATGCCTAGTGAGGCATTCCGGACACTGTTCAGCAGTAAAAGAAGCACAAGAAATATCGCATAATACAGTGCCAGATCCAGCAGCAGGTAAGGAGCCGGGATCCTGAATACCGGCACCCAGAACTGTGCGTTATTGTAGAATTCAAGCCATAAAAATGCAAAAAGCGGCATGGTGAAAGCCAGAATCCGGGTTAGGATCCGGTTTGTTTTCTCCTTTAGTTCGATCTGTTTGACCGTCAGGAACACGAGAATTGCAAAGAGCCCTCCGCATATACATAGAGAGTCGGCATAAAAACGCTCCGTGAACCTGCTGACACTTCCGTTGTAATAAAGGTGAGGCTGTGCAAAGAAGGAGGCCGCCAGACATGCTTCCATCACAAGTAGGAAGTTTCTGCCGCTCCTGCTCTTCCAGAAATCATGAATTCCCAGATGAAACCTCTTCTTTTTCTTCATAGATAACCTCCGACGTGACATAGATGATAAAGTTTCAGGCGGGAGTATTTCCCGCCTGTATCTTATCTTCTGATCAGAGCATTATACAGCTCTTCATATTTCTTCTTGGAAACACTCCATGACAGATCCTTCTTCATTCCGTGTTTCACCAGCTCGGTCCAATGCTGCGGCTGGTCATAGAAGATGTATTTACTGTAATTGATGGTATCGATCAGCTCTTCTGCATTATAGTTTCGGAAAGAGAACCCGTCACCGGTCCCTTCGAATTCATTCAAAGGAATGACCGTATCTTTAAGTCCTCCGGTCTCACGCACGATGGGAACTGTTCCGTAGCGGAAAGAAATGATCTGGGTCAGACCACATGGTTCAAACAAAGATGGTACCAGGAAAGAATCCGCAGCCGCATAAAGCTTGTGAGCCAGCGGGTCGGAATAAGTAATGTTGGCGGAAACTTTATCCGGAAAACGGGAAGCATAATAACGGAACATCTCCTCATATCGATGTTCTCCCGTTCCCACCACCACCAGCTGGGTACTCTCATCCAGAATCCGGTCCATGGCAACCTGAAGCAGGTCAAGTCCCTTCTGGTCTGTCAGACGTGAGATCAGACCGATCAGGTAGGCATTGGGATCCACCTTGAGACCCAATTCTTTCTGCAGTGCTTCCTTGTTGGCAGCCTTTCCCTTCCTGTAAGTCTTTAAGGAATAATTCTTGTGTATGTACTCATCGGTACGTGGGTCGTATAGACTGTTATCAATCCCGTTTACGATGCCATAAAGACTCTGCTTCCTCGCTGATAAAAGGCCATTTAACCCTTCACCGAAATAATCCGTCTGGATCTCTTCGGCATAGGTGTGGCTGACAGTAGTAATAAAATCAGCATACACGATTCCGCCTTTTAACATATTGGCATCTCTCTGGAACTCCAGCTTATCCGGCGTAAACAGGTAGCCGGGAAGACCGGACAATCCCATCACCGTATCAATATCCCAGATACCCTGGAATCTCAGATTATGAATGGTCATAATGGTTTTGATGTCCCAGAAGAAGGGATTTGCTGAAAATTCATTTTTCAGATAAACCGGAACAAACCCTGTCTGCCAGTCATGGCAGTGGATGATATCCGGTTTGAAATCGATCACCGGAAGGATTGCCAGCACTGCCTTGCTGAAGAATATGAATTTCTCAACATCAGTCCGGGTGTCGGAGTATGGGGAAGATCCTCCGAAATAATCCAGATTATCAATAAAATAGTAAGTGATGCCCTGGTACTCATACTTCATGATGCCCACATGAGCGCTGGGTACATAAGGGCCGGTGCCCATATAAAAATGAGTCACATATTCGAACTCGTTTCGAAACTTATCAGGTATGGCTTCATAATTCGGTATTACAACACGAACATCCCACTCTGACCTGTTGAATTCCTTTGGAAGCGCCCCCACAACATCTGCCAGGCCTCCTGTTTTAATAAAAGGAACACACTCGGATGCAGCAAATAATATCTTTTTCATAAGTAACCTCCTGATGGGTATCCTCTATAGTTAAAGTATCTTCATTGTACAATAAAACAATATGATTGCCTACTTTTTTTTACAACTGCTCTTCAAAATTCTTTAAAAAGCAGCAATAAATCTCTTTAAGAATGAGAGGAATGTCTCCATCTCTTCCCTGGTTCCTATGGTGATTCTCAGATAGTTATCAATCCTCGGTTTCGCAAAATAGCGCACATAGATATCCTCTTTTCTGGCCTCCTCAAAGATTGCCCTGGCCGGAATGGACTCATGACTGGCGAAGATAAAATTCGCTTTGGAATCCGGGAAATGGAATCCAAGCTCCCTCATCTCACTTTTAAACCATTCTCTCGTATCGATGATCCTGGTGACGGTTTCCCTGAAATACCCCTCATCTTCCACGGAAGCTGTTCCCCAAAGAATGGTGGGCTGATCCATGGTATAGGAATTGAAGGAATATTTGACATCGTTTAAAGCCTTGATGAGTTTGTCGGACCCCATGGCATAGCCGATCCGCATTCCTGCCATGGACCGGGATTTGGAGAAAGTCTGGACAACCAGAAGATTCTCATAACGATCCAGCAGGCTCCTGGCGGAAATCCCGCCAAAATCAATGTAAGCTTCGTCGATGATAACGATGACATCCTGATTGTGGGCAATGATATCCTCCATCTCATCCAGAGGCATCAGAAGACCGGTAGGGGCATTGGGATTTGGAAAAATGACTCCACCGTTCTCCCCATAGTAATCCTCCTTCACGATACAGAAGTTCCCATCCAAAGCCTTCGTCTCATATGGAATACGGAAAAGATCCGCCCATACATCATAGAATGAATAGGTGATATCCGGGAAGAAAACGGGTTTCCCACTGTTAAAGAATGTGAGATAAGCCATGGCCAGGACATCGTCAGAACCCACTCCCACGAATACCCTGTCAGGGGTCAGACCCTGATATGCAGCGATAGCTTGCACCAGCATAGACGCGGCCGGGTCCGGATACAGACGTAATCTCTCATATAATGAGCTGTCTTTTATGGAATCCAGGACCTTTGGGGAAGGAGGATATGGATTCTCATTTGTATTCAATTTGATCAATTTATCCTTCTTGGGTTGTTCTCCCGGTACGTAAGGTACCACTCTACGGATATTCTCCTCCCAGGATTTCATAATCATCCCTCCATTTCCTGGAGTTTGGACAGCTTGGCTGCCTGGTCTGCAGCGATGAGACTGTCAATCACCTCATCCAGATCCCCGTTGAGGATATTTTCCAGGCGGTGCAGCGTCAGCTTGATACGGTGGTCTGTAACTCTTCCCTGTGGGAAATTATAAGTCCTGATCTTCTCTGCGCGGTCACCGGTACCGATCTGGCTCTTGCGCAGTTCTGCCTCCGCGTCATGTGCCTTGGCCTGCTCCATTTCGTAGAGCCTGGAACGGAGAACCTTCAGAGCTTTATCCTTATTCTTTAACTGTGATTTCTCATCCTGACAGGATACCACGATTCCGGTGGGTATATGGGTCAGTCTGACTGCGGAGTCAGTGGTATTTACACACTGCCCGCCGTTTCCGGAAGCACGGAACACATCAAAGCGGCAGTCGTTCATATCGATCTGGACATCCACTTCCTCTGCCTCGGGCATGATGGCCACCGTGATGGTGGAAGTATGGATCCTTCCTCCGGACTCCGTGGCAGGGATACGCTGAACACGATGTACCCCACTCTCATATTTCAGGCGGGAGTAACATCCCTGACCGTTGATCAGGAAGGAAACTTCCTTGAATCCCCCGATCCCGCTTTCGTTTACATCGATAAACTCTGTCTTCCAGCGCCTGGAGTCCGCATAATTCTTATACATACGATAGATCTCAGCAGCGAACAGAGCAGCTTCATCGCCACCTGCACCTGCCCGGATCTCCACGATAACATTCTTGTCGTCGTTGGGGTCTTTGGGGAGCAGAAGTATCTTCAGCTCCTCTTCACATCTGGAGACATTCTCCTTGGCTTCGGACAACTCCTCTTTCAGCATCTCCCTCATCTCTTCATCGTTCTCCGACTCCAACATATCCAGACTATCTTCGATGGTCTGTTTTGCTGCGGTATACTCTTTATATTTCTCAACAATCGGTGTGAGATCATTCTGCTCTTTCATCAGAGCACGAAATCTCTCCTGGTCATTCACCACATCCGGTTCACTCAACTCGGACATGACTTCTTCCAACCGTCTCACCAGGTCTTCCAAACGGTCAAACATAATCTTCCTCCGTCTTGAATCTTCTTAATCATATGTCATTTTTAATCATTATGATAATCTTCCACAGATAATTCTGTCAAGACCCGCCAGGTCTTTCCTGACACAAATCTCCGTGAAACCATGGCATTGCATGAGATCTCCCACTGCCTCCGCCTGGTCTGCACCGATCTCATAAAACAACATCCCACCTTCTTTCAGGTGGCGTCGGGCACCCTCCGTGATTCTCCGATAATACATAAGACCATCTTCCCTGCCGTCCAGAGCCATGGGGGGTTCATGGTCTCTCACCTCCGGCATCAGGTCTTTCAACACCCCGGTGGGGATGTAAGGGGGATTGGACACGATCAGATCAAAGCTTCTGTCCTCCAGGGGTAAGTTGTCCAAAGCATCATAGAGGTCTCCCTGGAGAAGTGTTACAGGGGCACCCAGCTTCCTGGCATTTCCGGCGGCCAGGTCTATGGCATCCCGGGACAGGTCGGAAAGAACCACATCCACATCAGGACAAAGGAGTTTTATACTGATACCGATACAGCCACTGCCTGTACAGAGGTCCAGTACCCTGATCCTGTCTTCTCTTTCACCCTCCCGACTTCGATTCTCAATGAAATGAATCACTTCCTCCACCAGGCACTCCGTATCCTGCCTGGGAATCAGCACTCTCTCATCCACATGGAAGGAGTATCCCATAAATTCACAGTCTCCCATCAGGTACTGTAAGGGATAGTGTCCTTCTCTTTTTATCAGCATTTCTTCCAGGATTCTCATAGATTCCCCGGAGATTTCTCTCTCAGGGTTCAGGTAATAATCTGCCCGGGTGACAGA
The DNA here is from genome assembly GCA_902796415.1 of uncultured Lachnospiraceae bacterium. Taxonomy (GTDB): domain Bacteria; phylum Bacillota; class Clostridia; order Lachnospirales; family Lachnospiraceae; genus Anaerobutyricum. Next base: position 1,063 of record CADBOX010000253.1, on the reverse strand, counting down.
GAGCAGCCAATCCAGAAAAACCCAGCATTCATACTCGCAGGATTCGATGCCCGCCTTCTTCAGGCGGTCACATATCATACTTCGAATCTCTTTTAACTTCATGGTATCAATCCTCGATTTCTCCCTTGCGCATAGCTTCCTGGTAAGCACGCCAGTCAAAAATACTATCCACGGATGTGATGGCGACCTCGATCATATCCAGATCGGGTTCTTTGGTGGTCAGATACTGGAGGCAAAGCCCCGGTCTGCTCAGGGCGGAGATCACCCGATTGTCACTTCTTCCGGCAAAACGGATGAACTCGAAAGAGATTCCGGCCACCACCGGGATCAGCAGCAGTCTGCAGATAAAACGGAGCCACAGGGTGTCCACACGGATGAACATAAAGACCACGATACTGATGATCATGACAATCAACAGAAAACTGGTGCCGCATCTTTTGTGAAGACAGGAATGCTTTTTTACGTTCTCCGGAGTAAGCGGCTCCCCACTCTCCAGACAATTGATGGTCTTATGCTCTGCGCCGTGGTACATAAATACCCTTCTTATGTCCTCCATCCTTGAAATAGCCACCACATACAGGAGAAAAATCGATACACGGATCAATCCCTCAATCAAGGTCCGGATGGTGTAGGATTGGATGACCTTCTTTAATAATTCCGAAAGAAAGAAGGGGAGAAGCATAAAGATGGCCACTGCCATCAGAATGGAGATGACCAGGGTAAGTCCCATAAAGACACTATCGCTCTTCTCTCCGAACACCTTCTTTGTAAATGTCTCCAGACGATCGGGTTCTGCCTCTTCCTCATCCAACACAAATTCCGAGGAGAACATCAGCGTTTTCATCCCGATAAACATGGACTCTCCAAAGGCACATACCCCCCGGAGAATGGGAAGATTCAGAATCGGATATCTCTTTGTCACAGACTGATAAGAATCTTTTTTAACTTCAATTTCATGATTTGGTTTTCTGACGGCCACGGCATACTGATCTTCATTCTTCATCATGACACCTTCCATGACCGCCTGTCCGCCGATCGTTGTTCTTTTCAAATGGATCCTCCT
>CADBOX010000252.1 GCA_902796415.1 uncultured Lachnospiraceae bacterium | reverse complement strand
GGAAAAGAAGTAATGCCGCAGAAAGCGCCGCTGAGCATCGGAAAGCGCACCCTGCGCTGGCTCTCAGGCCGGATGTACATCTGGAGCGCCACGATCCCGCTTCTGAAAAAGACCCTTCTGACCGGATACGGACCGGAAAGCTTCCCCTTCGTATTTCCGCAGAATGACCTGGTAACCAGGTCAAACATCGGGGTGCGCAGCTACCGCGAAGTGATCCTGCGGCCCCACAGCCTGTACCTCCAGATCGCCGCAAACAGCGGCCTGCCGGCACTGGCAGCATTCGCGGCGCTCGCACTCATCCTCCTGATCAGAACAGTAAGGCGGATCAGCGCAGCAGCCACAGCGGGCAGGCGAGCCCTGCTCACAGGAATCGCACTCGCGTTTCTGTCGTTTCTGCTCATGGGAATCGTCAACGATTCCGTCGCAGCAGTCACACCACTTTGGATACTGGCAGCCGGAACCAATTTGGGGATGGCTGATCAAGAGGCCAATCAGAGAACCGTCCCTTGATTGACCCTGATCTGTCATCCTATAATTGATCTGGAGAGGGTCTGGAGAGTTATTTACAAAATGTATTTAATTGTCCCCTTTTTTGTGCTATAATGTCACCACGGAGGGATTTGGTATGAAGGGGATTTATCTGATCAGTTATTCCGTAAATGGAATTAAGACTTTGGATGACTGGGCTAAGCTGTCATTCTATAAAAAAACATTTTCCAAAGACATCGATATACACGGATATAATATTAAAGGAATTTATGGTGCCAATGGATCCGGAAAGACAGGAATCGTTACTTCTGCAAAGATTCTGAAGGAGATCATTACTAATTCCGGATATCTGCATAATCCGATCAATCAGAAAAATCTGGGGGAACTGGTAAATAAAAAGACAGGGATACTCGAATATGACATTGAGTACTTGGACATGACGGCAGAAAAGGCAAAATTGTACTCATATCAGGTAAGACTTGAAAAGAACCGTTTGGGAAAGTTCAATATTACCAGGGAGAATTTGAGATACAGGATTGCCACTTCCCATGCAAATCAGGAAAGCAGGATATATGAAATATCCGGCGGTGAGCCTGTGTTTTTGCCGGAGGAAGATCCTTTGTCTGTATTCCTGGTGGAAAAAACTCAGAATTTGCTTTCATATGCTTCATTTACTTCTGTTGCGATAGAGAAAATAGTAAAACCAGGTATAAACGATGAAAAGTCAGGAAAACTGCAAATAGAGTTGATCACGCATTTCCTGTTTGCTTCAGGAATATTTGCGTACCTCGAAAATGATGATGAACACTCAGATTATTTCCTGCGAAAGATGATGGAGCAAACAGACGATGAAGAAACAAGCAGAGAATTGTATAATGTGTTTCTGGAAAGAATAGAAAAGCTTTGGGGGTCATCAAATTATCTGCTTTCCGAAAAGACAATGATTATTTCCAAGACAGGGTATGGTGATTTTGAGAAACAAATTGGACAGTTGCAAGCCTTTCTGCACATCTTCAAACGTGATCTGATGGAAATCACTGTGGACCGGCGGGAAGATAGAGATCATTATTACTGTAATCTGCTTTTGCACTATGACTCTTATGCTGTGAATGCAGAATTTGAGAGCACAGGCATTAAGAAGCTGATTAAGTTGTTCCCATATCTGCAGAACGCAGTCAATGGCGGTATCGTTTTTATTGATGAACTGGATTCAAATCTGCACGATGTTTACCTGTGTGCATTGCTGGAATACCTGCGCGAGTATGGTAAAGGACAATTATGCTTTACTTCGCACAATATAGGGCCAATGGATGTTCTGAAACGGAATAAGCAGGCAATTGATTTTCTTTCTTCGGATCATCACATCTATTCATGGGTGAAAAGCGGAAATTACTCACCATCAAGGCTGTATCGAAATGGAATGATTGAAGGGTCACCCTTTAATGTTGATGCAATTGATTTCCTTGGGGTATTTGAAACAGAGGAGGACAATTGATCATGGGGCTGCAACTGGTCTTCTGTGTGGAAGCAGACAAAAAAAGCAAGTCGGATTTTATCTATATCAAGAATGCAATCGATTCCTTTTATGAAATTGATCAGGCCAATATAAGAATAAGCCCAGTATTTATGGGAGGTAAAGGAAATTATAATTCCAAAAGTGTCATTAAATGGATAACGGAATGGAAGAAGCAGTATCAGGCAGGAGCAAAGAAAAATAAGAGCGTTGTCATATACTGTCTTGATTGCGATGAATTTGACAGAAAACCGGAAGACAGAGTCTTCCTACAGGGCGTGAAGGAGTATTGTAAAACACATGATTATCATTTGATATGGTTCTGCAGGGATATTGAGGATGTTTTT
>CADBOX010000251.1 GCA_902796415.1 uncultured Lachnospiraceae bacterium | reverse complement strand
GTACCCAAGTGGCTGAAGGGTCCGCACTCGAAATGCGGTAGGTCGGGAAACCGGCGCGAGGGTTCAAATCCCTCCATTTCCGTAATGAGGCAGCTGTATTGGTAAGATGCAGCTGCCATTTCTTATTTGCAGGTTCTGTTTTGAATTATTTGAACTTTTGGCTATTAAGATAGAATGAGAAAAGACAGGGATAATCAATGAAGGAAAAACTGACTGTGGGTGTTCTTGCCCATGTAGATGCAGGAAAAACCACTTTATCTGAACAGATTTTATATCGTACCGGAAGACTGAGAAAAATAGGGCGGGTTGACCATCAAGATGCTTTTTTAGACAATTTCGAGTTGGAAAGGGCCAGAGGAATCACTATTTTCTCCAAACAGGCTTTGTTTGAATTGGATCACAGGGATATCACTTTGCTTGATACTCCGGGGCATGTTGATTTCTCCGCGGAGATGGAAAGAACTCTGCAGGTTCTGGATTATGCCATCCTGATCATCAGTGGAGCAGACGGAGTCCAGGGCCATACCCAGACTCTGTGGAAGCTTTTACAAACCTATCATATTCCTACATTTCTGTTTGTGAATAAGATGGATCAGGATGGAACAGACAGAGAGAATCTGTGTCTGGAACTTAAGAAAAAGCTTAGCGATGGATGCATTGTTTTCGATGAAGATAAGGATGCTTCTCTTTTTTATGAAGAGATTGCCATGACAGATGAGGTCGCTTTGGATCAGTTTATGGAAGACAATTCCGTGGACCGGGAGACCATCTGCCGGCTGATTCAGGAACAGAAGGTCTATCCGGTATATTATGGGTCTGCCTTGAAGGGAGAAGGGGTGGAAGCCTTGTTGAGAGGTCTGGACACCCTCACGATTCCCCCTTCCTATCATAGGGAGTTTGGCGCCAAAGTGTTCAAGATTACCCGGGGAGATCAGGGGGAGCGCCTGACTCACATGAAGATAACAGGGGGAGCCCTGAAAGTTAAAACTGCTTTCGGAAATCTGGGGAAAGCAGATCAGATCAGATGCTATCATGGGAAGAAATATACTTTATTGGAAGAGGCAACCGCCGGTACGGTCTGTGCGGTCACGGGTCTTGACGGTACTTCTGCCGGGCAGGGTCTGGGAAGAGAGGAGATGGCCGGATCCCCGATCCTGGAACCGGTGTTGTCCTATCAGATGATACTTCCCGAGGGGACCGATATCCCCAGTGTTCTAAGGAACCTTAAGATATTGGAAGAGGAGGAGCCAATGCTCCACGCCAGCTGGGACAGTCACCTGATGGAGATCCATGTACAGCTCATGGGGCAGGTTCAGACGGAAATACTAAAGAGCATCCTGCTTTCCAGGTTCCATCTGGAAGTGGAATTCGGGCCGGGGAAGATACTGTATAAAGAAACGGTTCAAAAACCGGTGATTGGGATTGGCCATTATGAACCACTGCGCCATTATGCGGAAGTGCAGCTTCTTATAGAGCCGGGGGAGAGAGGAAGCGGGTTGGTCTGTCAGAGTCGTTGTAGCGAAGACTTGCTGGATAAAAACTGGCAGCGTCTTATTCTTACCCATATAGAGGAAAAAGAACATCTGGGTGTGCTTGCCGGTATGCCTTTGACGGATGTGATTATTTCTATCCTGGCAGGACGGGCTCACAAAAAACATACTGAGGGTGGAGATTTTCGTCAGGCAACTTATCGTGCTATTCGTCAGGGATTGAAAAAAGCGGAAAATATACTTTTAGAACCCTGGTATACTTATCACCTGGAGATTCCGTCCGGTCAGGTAGGTAGGGCCATGACGGATATACAGCAGATGTCGGGAACTCTTGATCCGGCTCAGACTGACGGGGAATACACCATATTGACCGGTATAGCCCCGGCGGTGGGGCTGCAGGATTACCAGAAAGAAGTCTGGACGTATACAAAAGGAAAAGGCAGGCTTTCTCTTCGTCTGAAAGGTTATCTTCCCTGCCATAACCAGGAGGAAGTACTGGCGGCCTTGGATTATGACAGCGAAAGAGACCTGGATAACCCCACAGGATCTGTATTCTGTGCACATGGCGCCGGATATGTGGTCCCCTGGGACAAGGTGGGAGAATACGCCCATATCAAGGAGAAAACAGAGTACATTAGTGGAATCGTAGATTCTGGTGCCGTTTACACAGGGGCGATAAAAAGGAGAGCTGAGAAGGATATCTACGGGGAAGATGCCAGTTTTCATGCGATTTATCAAAGGGAATTCGGAAAAGCCATGGAGAAAGAGGAGCAGCGCCGGCAGCAGGAGATGAAAACTCTCGTTTTTACCGGAAGAGATAAGGATAAGTCCGGTATTAAGAAAAAAGAGAACGGAGGAGATTATAAAGTTAAGCAGGGTACACCGGAGAAGCGCTATCTGCTGGTGGACGGCTATAACATTATATTTGCCTGGGATGAATTAAAAGAACTTGCCCAGGCTGATCTTGGAGCTGCCAGGCTTAAGTTGATGGATATCCTAAGCAATTACCAGGGGTTTATCGGTGATATCCTGATCCTTGTCTTTGATGCTTATAAAGTAGAAGGGAATCGTGGAGAGATCTTCCGGTATCATAATATCCATGTGGTATTTACAAAAGAGAAAGAAACTGCGGACCAGTATATAGAGAAAACGACCCACGAGATTGCCAGGAGATATCAAGTGAGGGTAGCCACATCCGATTCCCTGGAGCAGGTAATCGTCATGGGGCAAGGAGCGCAGCGCATCTCTGCCGAAGATTTCTACCAGGAGATCGACAGGGTGGAAGACGTCATACGACAGACCAATCTGGAACGCAGAGAAAAAGACAAAAACTATCTTCTGGACTATGCTCCGGAGGAACTCGCCGGACTTATGGAGAAGATTCGTCTGGGTGAGAAAGAAATATAGATATTTTATCCATTCCATGGTAAGATGAGACAAGTGATATCTGCTGTTATGCTATAAATATGGGTGATGCTGTTTTATGAAGATCTTATATCTGGATTGCGGTCTGGGAGCAAGCATGCAAGGGATTGCTTCTGCCTTGTTTGGATTGTCGGAAGACAAGGATGCAATGTTACGGAAACTGAATAATATTGGGTTGCAGGGAATGAGGTTTTCTTATGAGGAAGAGGGCCCTTCAGGGTGCATACTTTCTGTAGAGATAGCAGATACAGGAGAGAAACGGGAGGAAGCAAGTCTTTTGCAGTCCGTAGATTCCCTTTCCCTTTCCGAGGCTGCAAAAGGAGACATCCTGCATATTTTGCAGTCAGTGACAGAAGTTTCCCTGGAAGATGTGAAGGATCGTGGATTCATTCCTATCCTTGCTTGCATCTGCTGCCTCATGGAGGAACTAAAACCGGACAAGATATCTGCCTCACCTATCTGCATAGGTAAGGGTCCCGTAATCAAGGAAGGAAAGACCTGTTTGGTACCTTCCCCTGTCACTGCCTCTCTGTTGAAAGGGATACCGGCATATGCCGGGGAGTTTAGGGGAGAATTGTGTACTCCTGAAGCAGCAGCTATCCTTAAGTATTATGTGGATCGATTTGAGGCTATGCCCCTTATGACCATGACAGATATCTCCTATGGGAAGAACAGATTCTGCCAACAGGAGCTCTGTCTGGCAGCCTATCTTGGGGAATCCCGGGATGAGGAAGAGAATAGTGTATATCTGATTCATACGAACCTGGATGATATGACAGGGGAAGCCATCGGGTTTGCCCAGGAGATGATATGGGAATGTGGGGCTTTGGATGTTTACGTCACCCCGATTCACATGAAAAAGAATCGCCCCGGAGTACAACTGTCCTGTATATGCAGGGAGGAGGATAAGGAATCCTGCATCGATGCCTTTTTACGCTATACTACAACTCTGGGTGTTCGGTTTGAGAAGATGGAACGTAGGATTCTTTCCCGGTCTTTTAGCAGTATACAGACAGAACAAGGAAGGATTCGGATCAAGAATTCCTTCTCCCGGGATATTACTAAAATGAAAGCAGAGTATGAGGATCTTTGCCGTATTGCCAGGGAGAAGAAGATATCGTTAAAGGAAGCGGAGAGAAATCTGATGTAAGCAGTCAGGATAAATGAAAAAATGAGGAGGAAATTATGGAGAAGGAGATTGCCCGTTTTGAGAACAAAATGAAAAATTGCGAATCCATGACAGATCTGTTGCTGGCTATGTCATCCTGGCAGAGCTTCAGCCGGAATAACGGACT
>CADBOX010000250.1 GCA_902796415.1 uncultured Lachnospiraceae bacterium | reverse complement strand
TTCTGGTAGGCTTTAAGGAAGCAGAATGGATTGAGAAATTTGGCGATGAATGAGTTGCTCTATAAGATTCAAAACCACATACCCGGGGTGATCGGGGACAAGGACAGGTTCCGAAGTGCTGTATGTATCGCTCTTGTGAGAGGGGAGGAGGAGTACGAGATTCTCTTCGAAGTCAGATCAAGAAAGATCCTTGCCCAGCCTGGAGATATCTGTCTGCCCGGAGGGGCTATTGAAGTGGGCGAATCCCCGGAGCAGACAGCAATCAGGGAAACCTGTGAGGAACTTTTATTAAAACCGGAGCAGGTGAAGATCGTCGGTCCCTTTGATATCTTCCGGGCCGGTAACGTTATTATCTACCCTTATGTTGCTGAGTTGGAGAACTATCAGAATACTTTCAGCAAGGATGAGGTTTCTGAGATTTTCCGGGTTCCGGTATCTTATTTTCTTTCTACTGAACCGGAAGCTTATCAGATTCCATACCAGCCTGTTTTTGGTGATGATTTTCCCTTTGACCGTATCGTTGGAGGCAAGGATTATAAATGGAGGAAGATGGAACAGACAACCCTTTTTTATCAATATAATGAGTATACTATCTGGGGATTTACAGCCATGGTGATCCATGCTTTTTCCGAGATGCTTAAAGAAAGATGAAAGAAATCAGTAAAAATATAAAAGAAGGCCAATTTCATAAAGTGTATCTTCTGACCGGTGATGAAGGATATCTTATCTTTCAGGCAAGCCAGATGCTCAGATCCGCTCTGCTTCATGAAGGGGATGAGATGAATTTTACCAGATATGATGAGGCGAAGATTGACCTGTCTCAGGTGGCAGACCTGGCGGCTACCTTTCCGTTCTTCAGTCAGAAGAGGGTGATTTTGTTCCAATACACCAATATCCTTAAGACAGGGAAGGATGAATTTCTGAAGATCCTTCAGGATTCTCCGGACACTACCTGTATAATCATCTGTGACTCAGAGGTGGACAAGAGGACAGCATCTTATAAATGGATCAAGAAGAACGGGTATGTGGCTGAATTCCTGCGGAAGAATCAGAAAGAAAACACTTTGCTGCATTTTCTTGTACGTATCCTGGGGAAGGAGAAGAAGCAGATTCGCGAGGAGGATGCCAGATATTTTCTTTCTCTGGTCGGAGATAATATGTACCAGATTCGGAATGAGGCGGAAAAACTGATTTCTTATCTGGGGGAGGAGTCAATAGTAACCAGGGAAGACATCGACAGGATCGTTTCAGCTCAGATCCAGGATAAAATCTTTGATATGGTTACAGCATTAGCGCAGAAAGATCAAAACAAAGCCCTTTCTTATTATAATGATCTCATGCTTCTGAGAGAAGCCCCCATGCACATTTTGTACCTGATCGTCCGTCAGTATCGTATCCTGGTGATCATCAAGTCCATGCGGAAACTTCACAAAACTGACGATGAGATAGCAAAAGCTGCCGGAATTCCTCCATTTTCAGTAAAAAGGTACGGTTCCCAGCTGCGATTGTATCAGCAGCAACAGCTGGAATCCTGTCTGGAAGAGGCCGTTAAGCTGGAGGAAGAGATCAAGACGGGAATCATATCTGACCAGATTGGCCTGGAGATGCTGCTGATCAGATTGTCAGAAGGCTGACAGATATAAGAAAACCCCGGAAAGCAGCCGCTCTTTCCGGGGTTTGATATGTTATGATTAAGCTAATTTATTGACAGCCTTTGTAAGACGGGAAATCTTTCTGGAAGCTGTATTCTTGTGGTAGATTCCCTTGGATGCTGCTTTGCTGATCTCGGAGATCGCATCATTAAGAGCAGCTGTAGCAGCTTCTTTATCCTGTGCTGCGATGGCAGCGTCTACCTTCTTGATATAGGTCTTCACTTTAGATTTTGTAGCCTTATTTCTTAAAGTCTTCTTCTCAATTACTAAGATTCTTTTTTTCGCAGATTTGATATTAGCCAATCTGTACACCTCCAACAATGATATATATCTGATATGATTCAATATTCATGCATTGCATTATATGAGACACGTAGTTTAATGCAAACATACTATTACATAATAGTGGCTGGCCTTACTTTTGTCAATAGAAAAATATAAAAATTTCAGATACATTGACTTATCTTCAAAGATGTATTAAAATTTATAATGTTGACAAATCAACATATATATCATACAGATAACTTTTGTTCAGTTAGATTACATATATTTTAAATTACATCCATCTTTATAATAGGGAGAAATATAATTATGAGCATTCGGATTATCACAGATTCCGCAGTAGATATGGCTGATCATTTCAGAAGTAAGGCTATTCAGGTACCTGTAACTCTGACCTTCGGGGAGGATGAATACATAGATGGGGTAACGATCGACAGAGATACTTTCTATCGGAAACTGGAATCCAGTGATATACTTCCCAAGACCAGTCAGCCTTCCCTGGTTTATTTTGAAAAAGCATTTCAGGAACTGCAGGAGAATGGGGAGGAAGGACTGGTGATCACACAGACATCCAGATTGTCCGGTACTTATCAAAGCGCCTGCCTCGCAGCCAAAGAATATCCCAATATCCGCGTGTTGGACAGCTACAATGCTTCCGTAGGCGCGGGTGTCCTGGCAGAATATGCCCTGCAGTGTGTCGATAATGGTATGAACCTTGACCAACTGGCAGCCCATCTGGAAGAGAAGAAGGCGGATATTGGTGTCTTTGCAAGAATGGATACCCTGAAGTACGCAGTGAAAGGCGGAAGAGTATCAAAGACGGCAGCCATCGCCGGAAATATACTGAATATTAAGCCACTGATCACCATCCGTGACGGTCTGGTAGTCATGGCAGGAAAAGCACGGGGTATCAAGAAAGCCAATAAACTGCTTATGGAGAAGATTGAAGAATTAGGAATTGACCATACCATGCCCTTGTTACTTGGCTATTCGGGAGTAAACGATGATTCTCTTCAGGAATTCATCAAAATGGGAAAATCTCTCTGGGATGGTCAAGTGAATCGTCCTGATATTACCCAGATAAGCTCTTCCATCGGATGCCATATGGGCCCCGGGGCAGCGGCGATTGCTTTCTTTATTGATAAGAAGTGACAGAGGTAAATGATGATAGACAGATTTGAACAGTTTTCCATATCTATTTTTAATATTTCTCATTATTGGAATAAGATTGCGGCCGAAGAGATGAAAGACTATGGTTTGCGTGGCGGTTATGCCCTGTATCTGATTGTCCTTTCCCGGAGTGATAATGATATCACCGCAGCAAAACTGGCAGAACTGTGCCAGAGGGATAAAGGAGATGTCTCAAGGGCAATCTCTGCATTTCAGAAGGCAGGTCTCCTGGAACCCTACGGGAAGAACCGTTATCGCGCCCCTCTTATACTGACTGAGGAAGGCAGGAAGACTGTTGATCAGCTTGCAGCGAAAGCCTCCGCTTTACTTGAGCTGGCCGGGGAAGGTCTCACTGTGGAGATGAGAGAGAACCTGTATCCCAGCCTTGACTTGATTGCAAAGAATATGAAAAGGATCAGTGAGAAAAGCACAATTTAAAAGTATTGCGTGTCATTTCTGATTCATGATACAATTTTGATGTATATATCGTCATACAATTATTCTAATTAAATATATCTAAAGGGGGATTTAAAATGGTAAGAAAACCGATACTTCAGATGAGAGAAGGACTGGGCAATGGAAAGGGCCCGGCAGAAGTCTATCATATTGAAACAAAAGAAGAACTCCTGGGACATGGAAGAATGTATGCCAAGGTCGTACTTCCTCCCGGATCCTATATCGGCTGGCATCAGCATGTAGGGGAGACGGAATCCTACTATATTCTTAAAGGGGAAGGAATCTTTACGGACAATGACGGGACAAAGACCCATGTCTTCCCGGATGATGTCTGTACCATCATTCCAGGGCAGTCCCACGCCCTTGACAATGCTTCAGACAAGGAACCTGTTGAGTTTATGGCTTTGATCCACAATGATTGAATCATAAGATGAGTCTGATAGGGATATCATATCTTTTAGGACGGAGGAAACCAGTTTGGCCGGAATAGACCAGAGCAAAATCAGAAATTTTTGTATTATCGCACATATCGACCATGGAAAATCAACCCTGGCCGATCGTATCATAGAGAAGACAGGTCTTCTTACGGAACGAGAGATGCAGGATCAGGTCCTGGATAACATGGACCTGGAGAGAGAGCGTGGTATCACCATCAAATCTCAGGCCGTGAGAACGATCTATAAGGCGAATGACGGGACGGAGTATGTGTTTAACCTGATCGATACTCCGGGACATGTAGATTTTAACTATGAGGTTAGCAGAAGCCTTGCAGCCTGTGAAGGAGCCATCCTTGTGGTGGATGCAGCACAGGGAATCGAGGCACAGACCCTGGCAAATGTATATCTTGCCATCGATGCCAACCTGGAGATTCTGCCCGTCATCAACAAGATTGACCTGCCCAGCGCTGAACCGGAGCGGGTTGTGGCAGAGATTGAGGATGTGATCGGAATCGAGGCGGAGGGATGCCCTCAGATCTCCGCAAAGAACGGAATTAATATCGAGGAAGTATTTGAGCAGATTGTTGAAAAGATTCCTGCTCCTGGCGGCAGTCCCGATAATCCTCTCCAGGCCTTGATCTTTGACAGCATCTACGACTCCTACAAGGGAGTAATCATCTTTGCCAGGATCATGGAAGGACGAATCAGCAGAGGGACAAATATGCTTATGATGGCCACCGGAGCAAAGGCCGAAGTGGTGGAAGTGGGTACCTTTGGTGCCGGTCAGTTTCTTCCATGTGAAGAGTTGACCGCGGGCATGGTTGGTTATATCACCGCAAGCCTGAAAAATGTGAAGGAGACCCGAGTGGGAGACACTGTGACCGATGCGGCACGGCCTTGTCAGGACCCTCTTCCGGGATATAAGAAAGTACTGCCCATGGTTTACTGCGGCATATTCCCCGCGGACGGTGCCAAGTATCCGGATCTCAGAGATGCCCTGGAGAAGCTTCAGCTTAACGATGCGGCTCTTCAGTACGAACCGGAGACTTCCGTCGCTTTAGGTTTCGGCTTCCGATGTGGATTTTTAGGTCTTCTTCACCTGGAAATCGTCCAGGAACGTCTGGAACGTGAATATAATCTTGACCTGGTATCCACCGCGCCAAGTGTTATCTATAAAGTTCATCTTACCGACGGAACCTGTTTTGACCTGACCAATCCCACCAATCTGCCGGATCCTTCTACCATAGAGTATATGGAAGAACCTATTGTATCTGCGGAGATTATGGTGACAAAGGAATATGTGGGACCCATCATGACCCTGTGCCAGGAGAGACGCGGAACATATGTCTCCATGGAGTACATGGAAGAGACCCGTGCCCTGCTTAAGTACGAGCTTCCTCTGAATGAGATCATCTACGATTTCTTCGATGCCTTAAAATCAAGGTCCAGAGGTTATGCTTCCTTTGACTATGAGCTGAAAGGCTATGAACAGTCATCGTTGGTGAAACTGGATATTCTGATCAACAGGGAACAGGTGGATGCTCTATCCTTTATCGTTCATTCTTCCAATGCTTACGAAAGGGGAAGAAAATACTGCGAGAAATTAAAAGAAGAGATCCCGAGACATCTTTTTGAGATTCCCATCCAGGCAGCCATCGGCAGTAAGATCATTGCCAGGGAGACTGTAAAAGCAGTGAGAAAAGACGTTCTCGCCAAGTGCTATGGCGGTGATATAACCCGTAAGAAGAAACTCCTTGAGAAACAGAAGGAAGGCAAGAAAAGAATGCGTCAGATCGGCAATGTAGAGGTGCCTCAGAAGGCATTCTTAAGCGTGCTGAAGCTGGACGAAGACTAATTCCGATTTCAAAAAACAGATTATATGATAAACTTAAGACCGGCAGGTATTCTTTCCCGGAATCCTGTCGGTTCTTTTTGATTTGATTAAGTCTTTCAGACGGAAAGACAGAAAGTGAGCCAGCCATGTTACCGGAGATCGAATTATATATTCATATTCCCTTTTGCATCCGAAAATGTAATTATTGCGATTTCTTGTCTTTTCCTGCCGGGGAGGAACTTCAGAACAGATATGTCGATGCCTTGTGTCAGGAGATTTCAGATACAGGAGCCTGCCTGCCCTTGCCGTACCCGGTGCGAAGTATCTTTATGGGCGGGGGAACGCCAAGTATTCTTTCTATATATAATATCAGAAGGATTCTTTCCCGTATAAGAGAACATTTTAATCTTACAGAAAAGGCAGAGATTTCCATGGAGGCCAATCCCGGTACTTTATCTTCAGAGAAACTTGCGGCATACCGGGAGGCCGGTGTAAACCGACTTAGTATAGGACTTCAGAGTGCGGATGACGAGTGTCTGAGGATGCTTGGCCGGATTCACAGCTGGCCAGAATTCCGGAAGAATTATCTTCAGGCAAGAAAGGCCGGGTTTGATAACATCAATATTGACATCATGAGTGCCCTGCCCGGGCAGTCCCTGGAATCTTATCTTAAGACCCTTAAGGAAGTAATAAAGTTACAGCCGGAACATATCTCTTCTTACAGTTTGATTCTGGAAGAGGGAACCCCTTTATATAATGATGATTCACTTTTGAAGATACTTCCCGATGAAGAGACAGACAGACTCATGTATGAGATGACAAAGAAAACCCTGGAAGATGCCGGATATCACCGTTATGAGATATCTAACTATGCAAAAGAAGGCAAGGAGTGTATTCATAATCTTGGTTATTGGGAAGATGTGCCCTATCTGGGCTTTGGTCTGGGTGCCGCATCTTATTGGAAAGAGAAGAGCAGTACAGATCGCCCGGAAAGGTTCCTGAGATTTTCCAATGTAAGAGACCTGCATACATATCTGATTCAGCCCTATCTGCCTTTTGAGTACAGGCAGGACTATCAGCAACTGTCCAGGGAAGAGCGGATGGCTGAGTTCATGTTTCTGGGCCTTCGTAAGATTCGGGGTGTAACCCCCGGGCATTTTAAAGAAAGGTTTGGCTGTGATATGGAATCTGTATATGGGGAACCTATCCGGAAGTTTTTGGATATGGGGCTCCTCTCCATGAAGGATGGAAGGCTGGCCCTGACCGAACAGGGAATCAATGTGAGCAATCAGATCTTCTGTGAGTTCATTTAAACTTTAATATAGTTGTTTTGATAGTTTGTTTGTAATAATAATGAAAAAATATGCTTGACATCTTTTTAAGTTGGTGATACTTTATGTATGAAGATATTAGCACTCGGATTAAATGAGTGCTAATAATAAAAAAGGAGGATGGTTTGTTCGATGAGTTTAGATGAACGTAAAATGAAAATTTTAAAGACGATCATTTCTACTTACCTGGAAACCGGGGAACCGGTGGGAAGCAGAACCATTGCAAAAGATTCCGATCTTCATCTCAGCTCCGCAACCATCCGTAATGAGATGGCTGATCTGGAAGAACTTGGTTATATCATACAGCCACATACTTCCGCAGGAAGGATTCCTTCAGATCTTGGTTATCGGTATTATGTCAACCAGATGATGGAAGAACATGATATGGAGATCCGGGAGAAAGAGGAAGAGATCGAGGCAGAACGTCAGATGATGTTCCAGAAGATGGACCGCATGGAAGAGATGCTGAAAAGTGTGGCGGATGTTCTGGCAAATGACACAAACTATGCCACTCTGGTATCCACTCCACACATCCGGGAATCCAAGCTGAAATTCATTCAGCTTTCCATGGTGGATCATTGCCGGATGCTGGCGGTGATCGTGGTAGGAAATGAGACAGTAAAGAATCTTCTTATGAATGTGGAAGATCCTTTAAGCAATGAAGAGATCCTGAAACTGAATATCTTATTGAACTCATTTTTACAGGGACTGACCCTGAATGAGATTAGTCTGGAACTGATGCATACCATGAAAGTTCAGGCGGGGCTGCATGCCACCATTCTTGAGACTGTATTCAGTGGAATCGTGGAGGCCATCCATGAGGCCAATGACATGGAGATTTACACCAGCGGCGCCACAAATATCCTGAAGTATCCGGAGTTGGCAAATCCTTCTCAGACCACAGCACTTCTCGATACTCTCGTAGAGAAAAAACAATTGGTAAAACTTGTGGATGAGACGGTGAGCGACCAGGAAAAACATGGAATTCAGGTCTACATCGGAAGTGAGAATCAGTTGCCTTCCCTGAAGGATTGCAGCATCGTCACAGCAACCTATGATCTGGAAGAAGGCGGTACCGGCACAGTAGGTATCATCGGTCCGAAGCGGATGGATTACCGCAAGGTGGTACATACCCTTAAAAATCTGACAGCAGATCTGGATGAAATTTTTAATAAGAAATCATAGAAACTTAGAAAGGTGGTACTTGAAGTGGAAGAGAATAAATTATTCGACGAAAGTATCGTAGATGAGAAGGTTGATGAGACCGGCGAAGAGATAAAGGTGGATACCTTGAATGAAACTGAAGCGGAATCCGACGTAAAAGAGAAGGAAGAAGCGGAAGAGGAAACCAAGGCAGACAGGAAATCCGAAAAAAAGAAGAAGAAATCAACCAAGGCTTTGGAGAAAGCTTTGGAGAAGAGCGAAGGCAGGGTGGCGGAACTCACGGACCTCTACCAACGTCTCATGGCAGAATTTGAAAATGCCAGAAAGCGGAATGCCAAAGAACAGAGCCGTATGTATGATATCGGCGCAAAAGAAGTACTTTCCAAACTCTTACCGGTGATCGATAACTTTGAAAGAGGAATCGATGCCCTGTCTGAGGAGGAGAAAGAAGGAGCTTTCGCCCAGGGCGTCATAAAGATCTATCAGCAATTGATGACAACCATGGAAGAACTCGGTGTGAAAGCCATGGATGCCAAGGGTAAGGAGTTCAACCCGGACCTGCATAATGCAGTGATGCATGAGGAAGACCCGGAGATGGGCGAAAACCTGGTGGCTGAGGAATTTCAGAAAGGTTATATGTACAAAGACAGTGTATTAAGATACAGCATGGTTAAGGTGGTCAATTGAACCGTAGATCATGCGGCTTAGGAATAGATTAAATCAGGAGGACAAAGAAATGAGTAAAATTATAGGTATTGATTTAGGAACAACGAACTCTTGTGTTGCAGTTATGGAAGGTGGAAAACCTGTTGTTATCACGAATGCAGAAGGTCAGAGAACCACACCGTCCGTAGTCGGATTTACCAAGACAGGCGAGCGTGTGATCGGTGAGCCGGCAAAACGTCAGGCAGTTACGAATCCGGATAAAACGGTTTCTTCCATCAAACGTGAGATGGGTACAAACTACTCCGTAGCCATCGATGACAAAAAATATTCTCCACAGCAGATTTCTGCCATGATCCTGCAGAAGTTGAAAGGGGATGCTGAGAATTACCTTGGTGAGAAAGTGACAGAAGCTGTCATCACTGTTCCTGCATATTTTAATGATGCCCAGAGACAGGCAACAAAAGATGCCGGAAAGATTGCCGGCCTTGATGTAAAACGTATCATCAACGAACCTACAGCAGCAGCTCTTTCCTATGGTCTTGATAATGAAAAAGAACAGAAGATCATGGTATTCGATTTAGGTGGAGGTACCTTTGATGTATCCATCATCGAGATTGGCGACGGTGTCATCGAAGTGTTATCCACAGCAGGTGACAACCACCTGGGCGGTGACGATTTTGATGAAGTGATCACCCGTTATATGATTGATGATTTCAAGGCAAAAGAAGGTGTGGATCTGTCCAATGACAAGATGGCTATGCAGAGATTAAAAGAAGCTGCTGAGAAGGCTAAGAAGGAGCTTTCCTCCTCCACCACAACCAACATTAACCTTCCTTTCATCACAGCTACATCCGAAGGACCAAAGCACTTCGAGATGAATCTTACCAGAGCTAAATTCAACGAGCTGACTTCTCATCTGGTTGAAAGAACCGTAACACCGGTTCAGACAGCCCTGAAGGATGCAGGTCTTGTTGCCAGTGAACTGAGCAAAGTATTACTGGTAGGTGGTTCTACCAGAATCCCTGCAGTGCAGGATAAAGTAAAACAGCTGACCGGTAAGGATCCTTTCAAAGGAATCAACCCGGATGAGTGTGTTGCCATCGGCGCTTCCATCCAGGGTGGAAAATTAGCCGGTGATGCAGGAGCAGGAGATATCCTTCTTCTTGACGTAACACCGTTATCCTTATCCATCGAGACTCTGGGTGGAGTGGCTACCAGACTGATCGAGCGTAATACTACAATCCCGACCAAGAAGAGCCAGATCTTCTCCACAGCAGAAGATAATCAGAGTGCTGTTGATATCCATGTCGTACAGGGTGAGAGACAGTTTGCAAGAGATAACAAGACTCTCGGCCAGTTCCGTCTGGATGGTATTCCACCGGCACGTAGAGGTATTCCTCAGATTGAAGTTACATTTGATATTGATGCAAACGGTATCGTAAATGTTTCCGCAAAAGATCTGGGAACAGGCAAAGAACAGCATATCACGATTACAGCAGGCTCCAACATGTCCGATGAGGATATCGAGAAAGCTGTAAAAGAAGCTGCCGAGTACGAGGCACAGGACAAGAAGAGAAAAGAAGCAATCGATGCGAGGAACGAAGCAGATAATATCGTATTCCAGACAGAGAAAGCTCTCGAGGATGTCGGTGACAAGATTCCGGAAGCAGACAAGACAACCGTACAGGCTGATATCGCAAAATTAAAAGAAGTACTGGATCGCACCAATGCTGAAAGCATGACAGAAGCAGATGTGGCAGAACTGAATGCCGGCAAAGAGCAGCTCATGAAAGATTCTCAGACTTTATTTGCTAAGATGTATGAGCAGACACAGCAGGCAGGCGGCCCACAGGGAGGACCTCAGCCGGGTTCCAATGCAAATGATACATATGCAGCAGATGATGTGGTAGACGCTGATTATACGGAACTGTAATAATTACAATGATTAAGAGGAGACAGGGTTTCCCTGTCCCCTCTTTCAACACGTTTGCCGAATGCTGATTAGTTCGGAGGATTATAATGGCGGAAAAAAGAGATTATTATGAGGTTCTCGGAGTTGCGAAAAACGCTTCCGAGGCCGATATTAAAAAAGCATACCGCAAGGTTGCCAAAAAGTATCATCCGGATATGAATCCCGGTGATAAAGTAGCAGAGGAAAAATTCAAAGAAGCAGCGGAAGCCTACGAAGTGCTGAGCGACCCTGAGAAGAAAGCGAAATATGACCAGTTTGGACATGCGGCATTTGAACAGGGTGCCGGTGGCCCGGGAGGCTTTGGCGGTTTTGATTTTACCGGCGGTGATATGGGTGATATCTTTGGTGATATCTTCGGAGATTTCTTCGGTGGCGGCGGCCGCAGCAATGCAAGACGAAACGGACCCAGACAAGGCCCCAACCTCCGCGCTGCCGTTCGTATCACTTTTGATGAGGCGATCCGCGGTGTAGATAAGGAACTGGATATCGCCTTGAAGGATGAGTGTAAGACATGTGGCGGCAGTGGAGCCAAACCGGGAACCAGCCCGGAAACCTGTCCGAAATGCGGTGGCAGGGGTCAGGTAGTATATACACAGCAATCCATGTTCGGAACCATCCAGAATGTACAGCAGTGTCCGGAATGTAACGGCTCCGGACAGGTAATCAAACAGAAATGTTCCGACTGTAGCGGAACAGGGTATATAAAAGTTAGAAAGAAGGTCAAGGTTTCCATTCCTGCGGGTATTGACAATGGACAAAGTGTACGTATCCGTGAAAAAGGAGAACCCGGAATTAACGGTGGTCCCAGAGGAGATCTGCTGGTCAATGTTCAGGTGTCCAGACATCCGAAATTCCAGAGACAGGAGTATGATATCTTCTCCACGGAACCCATCAGTTTCAGTCAGGCTGCCCTGGGAGCCACCATCAATATTGATACGGTTGACGGACCTTATTCTTACACGATCAAACCCGGCACACAGACCGATACCAGAATCCGGTTAAAGAACAAAGGTGTTCCAAGCCTCAGAAATAAGAACCTTAGAGGAAATCATTTCGTCACCTTCGTGGTTCAGGTTCCTGAGCACCTGACAGCTGCCCAGAAAGAAGCTCTTCGCAATTTCCAGGTGGCCATGGGTGAAATCGAAGAAGACCCCTCTAAGAATGAGTCGGAAAAATCTGAGAAAAAAGGATTCTTTGGCGGAAAGAAGAAAAAATAAATACTGATAATAATGAAAAGCGAAAAGTGATAAGTCTATGTATCAGCGATCTTATCAATATGAATGAAAAGGTG
>CADBOX010000249.1 GCA_902796415.1 uncultured Lachnospiraceae bacterium | reverse complement strand
GCCACAGCTGTGGTTATGGAGAAAGCCACAGCAATCTTCGGAAATGATCCCGTCAAACTAACCTTTGACAGGCCTTTCGTATATGCACTGATAGATACATACACCGGCGTTCCCCTCTTCATCGGAGAAGTCAGAAGTATAGCCCAATAACAAAAAGAAACAGCAACCCGGTTGCTGTTTCTTTTTTATCGATGAAATGTAACCTTGCAGATAGGCTTTCCTTCTGCCACAAATCTCTCCTCATATTCCGTCATCACATTTCCTTCCAGAAAATCACTGTGGTGGAGGTCGTAAGTACATTGGTCGATGGTCCATCCGGCACTCCTGATCTCTTCCACTGAGAAATCAAAGAGGTCTCTGTTGTCTGTCTTGAATTGGATGGAACCACCCTCTTTCAGAATCTGATCATACCGTTCCAGGAACTGGTGGGAGGTCAATCTCCGCTTGGTGTGTCGCTCTTTCGGCCATGGATCGGAAAAATTCAGGTAGATTTCTTCCACTTCTCCCTTTTCGAATACATTACAGATATATTCAGCATCCATGCGGATAAAGTGTATATTGGGGAGGGGTTCCTCCTCCATCTTCTGCACTGCACGAACCAGCACGGAGGAAAATTTCTCGATACCGATATAATGGATATCCGGATGGCGTCTTGCCATCTCCATCAGGAACTGCCCTTTTCCCATGCCTATCTCGATATGAATCGGCTTTCCGTCACCGAAAAACTCCTTCCAACTTCCTTTATTCTGCTCCACATCTTTTAAAGCATATTCATTTGCTGCGATTCTCTCCCGGGAACCCTTCACATTTTTAAGTCTCATTGCCATTCTCCTCTGTTTTCATTCTATCATATCTTACCTGTTCATCTCTCTTTTTTCAAGGAAAAGAATATGACTTGTAAAAAAACCGCATGCTTTATTCTTGCGGAGAGCACTAATTTAGTATAGAATGGTACAAGGATTGAGATAAACGATTACAAAAAAGGAAAAGGAATGATTTTAACTATGAGACGATATTTCGCGATGATCCTGGTTGCGCTTTTTATGTTTCTGGCGGGAGTGTCCCCCCTGGGCGGAAATGTATATGCCTCAGAAGCAGAGAGTACTAAGGAGGATAAAGCCGGCAGCATTAATCTATTAAACTCAGAGGATTCCTCTGAGGAGGATGATGAAGTACCGGAGGATACCGGGGCTTCTTATGATCTGGACGGGCTCAGCGGGAGTCCTGATATCACAGCGGAATCTGCCATCGTCATGGACGCCAGGAGTGGAGAGGTCATCTATGCTAAACAGGCGGATGCCAAAAGATATCCGGCCAGTATCACAAAGGTTATGACCACGCTGCTTGCCATCGAGAACTGCAAGATGGATGAGATCGTCTCCTACACCAGTGAGGTGGTAAACAGCATTGAAGAAGGAAGCAGTACTGCCGGAATCAATGCGGGAGCCAAACTCACCATGGAAGACACTCTTTATGCTTTGATGCTGGTGTCTGCAAATGAAGCGGGAGCAGCTGTTGCGAACCATGTTTCCGGTTCCAACGATGCCTTTGCCAAGTTGATGACTGACCGCGCCAAGGAACTGGGGTGTGTGAACACCAATTTCAGAAATCCTCACGGTCTTCCGGATGAGCAGCATTATACCACGGCTCATGATATGGGGCTGATCCTTAAGGAAGCCATAAAACATGAGGAGTTTAGAAAGTTTGCCGGGACCATTAACTATACCATTAAGAATGACACCCTCACCAACAAAAGTATCGATCTGTGGAATCATGCGAAGATTCTTCGCGATAACACAGAATACTATTACAAGTATGCCAAGGGAGCAAAAACAGGCTATACCATGGCAGCCAACAACACTCTGGTGACCTATGCACAGAAGGACGGTATGCAGTTACTCTGCGTCATCCTCAAAGATTACGGTGCCGATCAGAGTTATTATGATACTATTCATCTTTATAAATGGGCATTTAATACTTTGAAATGTATCCATCCTCTAAAGAAGTATGATCTGACTGCAGACATCAAGTCCCTGGAAGGAGTAAAACCGGATAAGATAGAGACTTATCTGTCGATAAATCCTTCCTACGATAAGGACTATCCTGTTCTGGTTAAGAAGGGATTCGATGCAAAAAATCTGACAAAGAAATTCCGCCTGGATGAGGATTTTGATGAAGGGCGTCTTGGCTACATCGATGTGAAGTCCGGAGATAAGACAGTGTTGACCATGCCTGTAACCTATGATAAGTCATCCAATGTAGCCCTTAACTATGTGACAGACCAGGGAGGGGATGATGATCTTCAGGTTGCGAAAACCACCAATAAGAACTCCCTGATTAAAAAGATCGTGGTCTTCCTGCTTCGATTGATCGTTGCTGCTGCTCTGATTTTTGTCATCATGCAGATGATCCGCAGATGGCAGCTGGAGAAGAAGCGTCAGGCCCGTATACAGGGGCGTCAGAATAAAAGCAATAATTATTCCTCTTACGGATCCAGAAATACCAAGAAGAAAAAGACAGGTAATACTAATTCGAGAGGATCTGATCAAAACCGTAAGAGGAGATATAAATAAGCATTATAATACGAAAGGGCTGCAGGTTTCCATGAACCTGCAGCCCTGTTTTTTTATGATTTGACCATTATCTATTCCGGTTTGATCACGGATTTTCCGCCCATATAAGGACGTAATACTTCCGGAATATTCACGGAACCGTCTTCATTAAGATTATTCTCCAGAAATGCGATGAGCATACGTGGAGGAGCAACCACTGTGTTGTTGAGAGTATGGGCAAAGTATTTGCCTTTTTCTCCAACCACGCGGATCTTCAGGCGTCTTGCCTGGGCATCTCCCAGATTAGAGCAGCTTCCAACTTCAAAGTATTTCTGCTGACGTGGGGACCAGGCTTCCACATCGATGGATTTTACCTTGAGATCTGCCAGGTCGCCGGAGCAACACTCCAGAGTACGGACCGGGATATCCATGGAACGGAAGAGGTCCACTGTGTTCTGCCACAGCTTATCAAACCACATAGGGCTTTCTTCCGGATCACAGACCACGATCATCTCCTGCTTCTCAAACTGGTGGATACGGTACACACCACGCTCCTCGATGCCATGAGCCCCCTTCTCCTTGCGGAAACATGGGGAGTAGGATGTCAGGGTCTGAGGAAGGTCTTCTGCCTTGTTGATGGTATCAATGAATTTACCGATCATGGAATGCTCGCTGGTACCGATCAGATAGAGGTCTTCCCCCTCGATTTTATACATCATGGCATCCATCTCAGCGAAACTCATAACACCGGTCACCACATTTGAGCGGATCATAAAAGGAGGGATACAGTATTTGAATCCACGGTCGATCATAAAGTCTCTTGCATAGGAGATCACAGCAGAATGTAATCTGGCGATATCCCCCATCAGATAGTAAAAACCATTCCCGGCTACTTTTCTTGCACTCTCCAGATCGATTCCATTCAGTTTCTCCATGATATCTGTGTGATACGGAATCTCGAAATCAGGAACCACCGGTTCTCCGTAGCGTTGTACTTCCACGTTCTCGGAGTCGTCCTTCCCGATTGGCACACTGGGATCGATGATATTCGGGATGGTCATCATGATCTGTGTAACCTTCTCCTCCAGTTCAGGCTGGAGTTTGGACAGTTCTTCCAGCCTCTCGGCATATCTGGCAACCTCTGCCTTCACTGCTTCTGCTTCTTC
Organism: uncultured Lachnospiraceae bacterium; assembly: GCA_902796415.1. Taxonomy (GTDB): domain Bacteria; phylum Bacillota; class Clostridia; order Lachnospirales; family Lachnospiraceae; genus Anaerobutyricum. The sequence goes on along the minus strand of CADBOX010000249.1, from coordinate 210 downwards.
CTTTTTTCCCTGTCCCATGAGCTGGCCAATCTGTTTGGAAATCTTCTTACGATTAGCACGGATTTCATCCGCTTCCATCTGGGTTTCTCTTCTCTGTCTGTCCAGTTCGATTACTTCATCTACTAAAGGAAGCTTGGCATCCTGAAATTTATTACGGATATTCTGTTTGACGATATCCGGATTCTCTCTGACGAATTTAATATCTAACAT
>CADBOX010000248.1 GCA_902796415.1 uncultured Lachnospiraceae bacterium | reverse complement strand
TCGAGATAGTTTTCAGCGGATTCATTATATTTTTCTTTCAATGTATTTCACCTCATAGAATTAGTTAGCATAACAACTGAATCTTACCATGAATCATGCTTTTTTGCAAGAAACAATACATGTAAGAAACATGAAAAAATCAACACACTTACAGAAAACTATGATGGATTTTGCAAGTACTGTGACGTTGGAATCCAAGTTGCCATAAAGAATGAAACGTGTTAAGATAATACTACTATAGTTTGAAATATAAGGAGATGTGTTATGACAAAAATTACAAATGATATCTATTATGTTGGTGTGAATGATCATCAGCTGGATCTTTTTGAAGGCCAGTATATCGTAGAGAACGGTATGGCTTATAATTCTTACGTGGTGATGGATGAGCAGATTACGGTATTTGATACGGTGGACGCCAATTTTACAGAGGAATGGCTTGCAAATATCGCTGAGGTGGTGGGAGACCGCACACCGGACTACCTGGTGGTTCAGCATATGGAGCCGGATCATTCCGCCAATATCGGCCATTTTGCCGAGAAATATCCGACTGCCAGGATCGTGGGTAATGCCAAGACATTTACCTATATGAAACAGTTTTTCGGAAAAGATTTTGCCAATGAAAAGGTTATCGTTAAGGACAATGATACCTTGACAACCGGAGCTCATACCTTCACTTTCGTCTTTGCTCCTATGGTTCACTGGCCGGAAGTTATGCTTACCTATGATTCCACGGATAAAGTGTTGTTCTCCGCAGATGCATTTGGTAAATTCGGTGCACTGGATGTGGAAGAAGATTGGGCTTGCGAAGCGCGCAGATACTATATCGGTATCGTAGGAAAGTACGGAAGACAGGTTCAGGCTCTGTTGAAGAAGGCGGCAGCCCTGGATATCGCCATCATCTGTCCTCTGCATGGTCCGATTCTGAAAGAGAATCTGGGATACTATCTCGACCTTTATAATACCTGGTCTTCCTATGGTACTGAGACAGAGGGTACCTTGATTGCCTATACTTCCGTCTATGGTAATACCAAGAAGGCAGTGGAACTGCTTGCTGCCAAGCTGGAAGAAGAGGGATGTCCAAAGGTGGTAGTGAATGATCTGGCCAGAGAAGATATGGCTGAGTGCGTGGAAGATGCCTTCCGTTATGGCAAGGTAGTTTTTGCAACCACCACTTACAATGGTGACATCTTCCCATTCATGAAACAGTTCCTGGATCATCTGACAGAGAGAGATTTCCAGAACCGCAAGGTTGCTTTTATCGAGAACGGAACCTGGGCACCTACAGCCGCCAGAATCATGAAAGCACGTTTTGAGAAGAGCAAAAACATCGAATACGCTGAGACTACCGTAACCATCAAGTCTGCCATGACTGAGGAGAATAAAGAGCAGATTGCAGCGTTGGCAAAAGAGATGAAATAAATCATTTATCGGAAAAAATCATTGAAAAAAAGCAGAGTGGGGATCTGATTGATCCTTGCTCTGCTTATTTTGTCTTATATCTGCTTTTCTTTTTCTCTTTATTCTTAAGCAAGAAGATTGCATTGATCAGGGATATGACATAATGTCTGCCATGATTCAAAGAGTCTGCCCCGGGGAACAAATCATCAAAATTCAGAAAGATTTCCCTGTCATTGTAACTTTTCCGATAGAAAGGGAGGGACAATTCATCCGGCATCTCCACGATAAAACCATATGCTTTTCCGGGCTTAGGTAAAGGTAGAAATACACTGTCCATGGAGTAGTAACAATTCTCCGGACTTGCCTTACAGCGGTGGTCTTTCTCCACATAAGTCCCCACACTTTTATGGACTGCCCTGTCCTCAGATGGCAGGTAATAATAGTTTTTATAATCCTTATAGAAATGATACAGTTTCCCCTCGTGAACAGGGACAGTCAGGGACAGCCGGTTCTCTGACATTTCCGCTCTTGCCAGATCTGTCTCTAAGGAGAATGCCCTTGGGACAGAATGCTCTGTCCGACACAGAAAACAGAGCGCAGTCTGACTCTGAATAGTGCTCTCTTCCAGTGATTCTATGGAGAGATTACCCTCCTTCAGGCGGTGCAGTGACAGTAGGACCGGGAGAGAAGCCAGATATCGAACATCTTCCCTGTTATGTAATAACAAAAGATGCAGTAATTCTTCCTTCTTTGTTTTCAGATATTCCCGGTAGACAGAAATCATTTCT
>CADBOX010000247.1 GCA_902796415.1 uncultured Lachnospiraceae bacterium | reverse complement strand
ATATAAGATCGTGGACAGGGTACAGGTAATCGGCGGAACAAATGTGCAGTTCGCTCATGATCCTGTCTCAGACAGAATCATTGTCATCGAGATCAACCCGCGTACTTCCCGTTCTTCTGCCCTTGCTTCCAAAGCCACCGGGTTCCCTATCGCCCTGGTTTCCGCTATGCTGGCCTGCGGGCTTACCCTCAAGGATATCGAGTGCGGCAAATACGGTACCCTGGACAAATATGTTCCGGACGGGGACTATGTGGTAATCAAATTCGCCCGCTGGGCCTTTGAGAAATTCAAGGGCGTGGAAGATAAACTGGGTACCCAGATGAGAGCCGTAGGCGAAGTTATGAGTATCGGAAAGACCTACAAGGAAGCATTCCAGAAGGCAATCCGTTCTCTGGAGACCGGACGTTATGGTCTGGGACATGTGAAGGATTTTGACAAATTGTCCAAAGAGAAGCTTCTCAGAAAGCTGGATACTCCTTCCAGTGAACGTCATTTCCTTATGTATGAAGCCCTTCGCAAAGGCGCTACGGTTGATGAAATCTATGAGATCACCAGAGTTAAGAAATATTTCATCCAGCAGATGAAGGAACTGGTGGAAGAGGAGGAAGAAATCCTGACATATAAGGGCTCCCTTCCTGAAGATCAGCTTCTTATCCGTGCCAAGAAGGATGGTTTCTCTGATAAATATTTGAGCCTGCTGCTGGAGATTCCGGAGCAGGATATCCGTGAAAAACGGATTTCTCTTGGGGTGGAAGAAGCCTGGGAAGGTGTTCATGTCAGCGGAACAAAGGACAGCGCCTACTATTATTCCACCTATAATGCTGAGGACAAGAATCCGGTGTCTGACCGGAAGAAGATTATGATCCTGGGTGGCGGCCCCAACCGAATCGGTCAGGGTATCGAGTTTGATTATTGCTGTGTTCATGCTTCTCTTGCTCTCAAGAAGCTTGGGTTTGAGACCATCATCGTAAACTGTAACCCGGAGACGGTGTCCACGGATTACGATACCTCCGACAAGCTCTATTTTGAGCCCCTTACTTTAGAAGATGTACTGAGTATTTATAATAAAGAAAAACCATTGGGCGTCATCGCTCAGTTCGGGGGTCAGACCCCATTGAACCTGGCTGCAGACCTGGAGAAGAACGGGGTGAAGATCCTGGGAACTTCTCCGGCAGTCATTGACCTTGCCGAGGACAGAGATCATTTCCGTGCCATGATGGATAAACTGGAGATTCCTATGCCGGAAGCCGGCATGGCAACCACCGTGGAAGAAGCCAAAGCCATCGCGAATGAGATCGGCTATCCCGTTATGGTTCGTCCTTCCTATGTATTGGGAGGCCGCGGCATGGAAGTAGTCTACGATGACGAATCCATGGAAGACTATATGAAAGCAGCGGTTGGCGTGACACCGGACCGTCCGATCCTGATCGACCGCTTCCTCAACAATGCTCTGGAGTGTGAGGCGGATGCCATCAGTGACGGAAAACATGCCTTCGTACCGGCTGTCATGGAGCACATTGAGCTGGCGGGTGTCCATTCCGGCGACTCTGCCTGCATCATTCCATCCTTGCATATCTCTCCGGAGAATGTGGAGACCATCAAGGAATACACCAGAAAGATCGCGGAAGAGATGCATGTGGAAGGCCTTATGAACATGCAGTACGCCATCGAGAATGGCACAGTATATGTTCTTGAAGCCAATCCCCGTGCTTCCAGAACCGTTCCTCTGGTATCCAAAGTATGTAATGTGAGGATGGTTCCCATCGCCACGGATATCATCACCAGGGAACTTACGGGAAGACCATCACCGGTACCTGCTCTGAAAGAGAAACACATCCCTTATTACGGTGTGAAAGAGGCAGCCTTCCCATTTAATATGTTCCAGGAAGTGGATCCGCTCCTGGGACCGGAGATGCGTTCCACAGGTGAGGTACTTGGTTTGTCTCCTTCCTACGGTGAGGCTTTCTATAAGGCTCAGGAAGGGGTGGGATCTACCCTGCCTCTGGGAGGAACCATTCTGATTTCCGTAAACCGCAAGGATAAGGAGCAGATCGTGGAAGTGGCAAAGAGCTTCCATGATTCCGGTTTTGAGATTATCGCTACAGGCGGAACCTGTGATCTTCTTAGAGAAGCAGGCCTTCCTGCCCAGAAGATCAAAAAACTCTATGAGGGACGTCCCAATACCCTGGATGCCATCACAAACGGACAGATTGACCTGATCGTCAACTCTCCGGCAGGTAAGGAGAGCATCTATGATGACAGTTATTTAAGAAAAGCTGCCATCAAGTCCCGCACGCCTTATATGACCACTGTGGCGGCAGCCAGAGCCACCGCGGAGGGAATCCGTTATGTGGAGACTCATGAGACCGGCGACATCCAGTCCCTGCAGGATCTGCATGCACAGATTAAATAATACTGATATGTGCTTTCATTGTCCTATAGTACAAAAAAAGCACACGACATTACTACTTAATCACTTTTTTGTATATTTACATTAATGGGTGAAAGTAATAAAATATTCGTAATATATTCATGGAAAGTTGGTAGATTTT
>CADBOX010000246.1 GCA_902796415.1 uncultured Lachnospiraceae bacterium | reverse complement strand
ATTTCTTTTTTTGTGGGGTAATTGTACATAAGTACGCTGATAAACTTATAACTATTAAATGCTTAAAATACAGTATTGTTTTAACTGTTATTATGACTCCTGTCTTATTTGTTTTCTCATTTAATGGAATAGCAGAGGCTGTATTGAGGCTGATAATCGGAACAACGAATTGTATTTTACTATTTTCGTTATGCAACAGGTTTTATTCTAAAAATGAAAATAACATATTTTATTTTTTAAGTGATTATTCTATGGGAATTTATCTTTTTCATGAACCTCTTTTGATAGTGGTCGGAACTCTGTTTTTGCCTGATTTGAATGCTTGGGTGTTAGTTTTATGCCTGGCAGCGATAGGAGTGTTAGGTTCGTTAATTGTTACTGCTTGTTTGAGGAAAGCTGGATTAGGTGTATTAATAGGAGAATAAATCTCTCTTCGGAATATATCCTTGCAGAAAAGAAATAAATTGGTCAGTATGCTTGCAGATGCAGGAAACTCACGTCATAAATCTATGAGGAAAGATTGTGATTCTTTTACGCTTTGACTATAAGTGTTTTGTAGATAACCTTAATGTGATATAGTACAATATTATTGATTAATCTAATAAAAGAGCTAATACAGACGGTATATTATGTTATTCACTAAAAAATGCTTTACGTAACAATTAGGCCAAGACGCAGTTGTCCGTTCTTTTTTGTTTTTTAGGAAAATGGGCCATGGATTGCCTGCAACTATATATTTTAAAAATGTAAAACACATAGAGGATAGATTGACTATTTGTACCAAGAGTTAAAGAGTTAATGTCTTTTGATGCCATTTACAGAAAGCAGGCCGCATGAAAGAGAATCTTGAAAAAGTAAAGAGTATATTCCGCAGTCCTGCAGTTGCAGCAATTTTCAGATGGTCTAAAGGTGTCCATTTGCAGGTCATAATGATCTGCGTTCTTACTGTAACGACAACAATCCTTTCGTTAGGAGTTACTCTTACAACGAGGGAGCTGATTGATGGTGCAATTTCATATCGTACACATTCCGTGCTGAAGTACGGGGCAATCTTGGCCGGTCTTTTCCTTCTTCAGCGAGTGATTTCTGTTGTCCTTTCTCTTTTGCGTACGGTGAGCTCCTCGAATTTACAAAAGAAATTGCAGGGAATGTTGACGGAGGAGATTCTGACCAAAGACTATGCAAGTCTTCGCGGTTTTCACAGCGGTAATCTTGTAAACCGTGTTTTCTCGGATATGACGGTGGTCAAAGAGGGTGTTGTTTCGACACTTCCCAGTTTTGTGAGTATAGGTGTCAGCTTCTTTGGTGCAGCCGCAATTCTTATATCTATGGACTGGCGGTTCGTTATTCTTCTTTTGGTCGGCGGTATCCTCGGGCTTGGGCTTGTGCTATTGTTTCGAAATCCTATGAAACGAAGGCACATGAGAATGCAAGAGGCGGAGGCAGCCCTCCATGCAACAACGCAGGAATCTCTTGAAAACATTCGTCTGATCAAAGCCAGTGTGTCAGAAAAACGTACTCTCGGACAGATTAGAAAACGTCAGGAGTCTCTTTGGAAGGAGCAGGTTCGTCAGGGACGGTTCAGCGCGGTGATGAACAACAGCATGGGTGCTGTTTTTGATATGTCCTGGTTTTTCTGCATGATATGGGGATGTATCAGTATTTCTCGGGGAAATCTTACTTATGGTTCACTTGCAGCTATTATTCAGCTGATTGGCAGGATCCAGGGGCCGATTGCCAATGCTGTAAACCTCGCAGCTCGGGCTTATGGTGTGATTTCCTCGGCAGAACGACTTAAGGAGCTTACAGACCTTCCCGCAGAAGAGGAAGGAGAGAATCTTCCTGATTTTGACTCTATCCGTATAGATAATGTGTGTTTTCATTACCCGGATAGTAAAGAGAACGTATTACATAAGATTAATTGTTTAATTCACCGGGGGGATTTTGTCGCTATGACAGGTATCTCAGGAGGTGGGAAGACCTCACTGTTCCATTTGCTGCTGGGTATATATCATCCTACAGAGGGAAGCGTTTATTTCCAAGCAGGAGCAGTGACACCTATCAGTGTCAGTGCCTCTGTCCGGTTAGAAGAGCAGGAGGCTGATCCGTTTATTAGAAGAAAAGTTCCTGCGGGAAAAGGAACTCGGCGTCTTTTTGCCTATGTGCCTCAGGGCAATACACTTTTTTCGGGCACCCTCCGTGATAATCTGACTATGTTTACAGACTCTGCTACAGATGAGGAAATCATGAAGGCTGTAAAAGCAGCCTGTATTGAGGGGCTTGTAGAGGACATTGGCTTGCAGGCTATTCTGGGAGAACGGGGGATGGGCTTATCCGAGGGACAAGCTCAGCGTGTCGCAGTTGCCAGGGCACTGTTGAGCGGTGCTCCTATACTTTTGCTTGATGAATCAACAAGCGCTCTGGAT
>CADBOX010000245.1 GCA_902796415.1 uncultured Lachnospiraceae bacterium | reverse complement strand
GAATACTTCGTGAAGGATATCAGCTGTCTCTTCTGTGATTACGAACGGGTCACACATACGTGTAGCCATGGTCTTGAACTCTTTCTCTACCCAATCAAATGAGAACTCCGGGCAAAGGTTTGTAGAACGTGGTTTTACGGAAAGAGCACCAACGATAAGCTCGTTGTCACGAATAACTACAGGAAGATTGTTGAAGATCTTCTCATTTGCTTTCGCTCTTCTCATAACAGCGGACATACCTTCTGTCTCTTTGTAGGACTCGGTAATCAGGACCGCTCTGTACGGTTCTACTTCCGGTACTGCATTAACAACTTCTGCTTTTAAAGCTTTGATACGTGCGGTTGGCTCTGTAAATCCTTTTGCTATCATTTACAATTTCCTCCTTTTTAATGTGCCACGTTTCGGATGTAAACGTGAGTAATGGTTTAAGATTTGAAAGTGTTTTGCGTTGCCAGCCTGCAAGATTAAAATCAACCACGAAAAATCATGCCGGCCGCGTCTCCTCTCTGACGATTTCCTAGGAATGTGGAGAGACCGGAGAAGAAACATGTGTCTTTCTTTCTTAAAAAAACCCTGTAAATTAAAGAAGACACAGCATTTGCCGTCCTGTAAATCAACCATAAATCAGAATTTGCATCCTAGAATGGATTATAATTGATTCAAAAAATTACCGTTAGGAATATCTGATAACCCTATCTGCAATAATCAGTTAGTTATATTTGTAGAAAAATCATAACATTTTTTGTGAAAAACTTTTATTTTCGGGTATTTTATTGCAGAAACAATTATTTATAGGGTACAAAACGAAACTTTTTGTTAAACTCACCTTTATCCATGTCAAAGAAGTTTCCTACCTGCTCTCCCCTCCCTTTTAACCTGATCCCCCATTTCTCTTCTTGGAAAATGTGGCATGAAACAGGAAAATCCTTCACTAAAACCTTTCCCGGTTTTTTACATTTACTACAAATATTTTTTCCCAATATTATTCGGTTATTTTCCAAATAAGGCACTTGAGAATACGCTATAATGAAGCATATACGTGTGGCAAAGCGGTTTCACACACAAAGAAAGGACTGTAGTCATGGTTGAAATCAGCAATCTGGAAGAATGGATCCAAGAATATTTCTCCTCTCCGGTGAACCAGAAAAAATCGGAGAAAGCCTGCGAACGTTATGACCGTCTGATGGTGAAGAATATCCGCAGACAGCTCTCCATGGGGGTGGAACAGATTCACGTTATCGGCGATGAGGTGGATGATCCGGGTAAAGTGCTGGAGAAAGCAAAGTATGAGATTCTTCCATCGGTCAGGATGGGTGATAAAACCGGGCAGCTCCGCATTAATCTGCTGGAGAGGACCGGGGAGTTTATCCAGGATTGATCAGTATTACGAGGAGGTTACATTATGGGAACAATATTGGAAAGTTTACACAAGTTCCACATTCAGACAGCTGTCGATGATCTGCATGAAAAAGGTGGAAATCAGAACGTGGCAGATCATCCGCTGGACGGTATCTACCGTTGCAAGATCTGCGGATGGGTATTCAATGAGAAAGAAGAAGGAAAGCCTTTTACCACCCTTTCCCACTGCCCCATCTGTAATGTTGGACAGCAGAATTTCGAGAGAATCAATTAATACACTTTCCTTTTTTATGACCGGTGCTCTATTTTATTCCTAAAGTAGCACCGGTCTTTTTTCAGGAGAATAGAATATGACATTACATGAAGTGGTATTATTATATGACAGTATGCCGGAGGATGATGTGGCCAGAATCATGACCACATGCACTTCCCTGGGGGTTGATCTGAAGATTATCAAACCCGGGGAATACAGAGTTCCCATCGGTTTTTTATCCTATGGCACTGAAGAGCAGATCCGGGAGTACATGGCAGATCCCGAATCCATGGTTGCTTTTGACAAACCCATGCTGGTCCTGGCGGGCTTTACCAATAACCGTATCAAAATCTTCCTTAGCGAGTTGAGAGAAAAAGAAGTTCCCCCGATTCCATTGAAGGCAGTCCTTACTGAGTACAATGCGGTGTGGGATTCTTGCTCTCTCTATGAGGAATTAAAAAAGGAAGACGAGTATATGAGAAACAATTCCCCGTCTTCCTGATCTAAGCAGACTACTATATATGTTTTCTATTCAGAGTCTTTGTGCCTTGGCGCGAGGACTCTGTTACAGTTTCAGCAGATTTCCGTCGATATTCACTCCATTATATGTCCAGATGTTCGCATTACGTATATAGGTAAAGATCCTGTCAGGACAGATGCCACTATACTCAGCTACGATTTCTTCCAGTCGGAGCAGTACTTTTTCCACCAAATCTGCACCAGCCTTATCATAAGCCTTATCCAGCAGATTCAGTTCTACACTGGCACATGGTTCCGACGGATTCTCCCCGAACAGCATAAAGGATTCATCCTGGAAATCTGCCATAAGGAAATCCCCTTTTTCAAAAGGAATGATCTCCACAGCCTTCTGCATCTCTACAAACATGCGGTATTTTCGCTCTCTGTTCAGATATATATTGGTTGTTGTCGTGATTCTTGGCATCTTTCTCTCCTCCTGTCCTGTTCTCACTGCTGCTCCAGCAGACAGATAAATTCTTTTAATATGGCTGTATTACCGGGCCACGCCGGGGATGTGACAAGATTTCCGTCCACCACGGATTCGTCCGGAGCCACCTCAACATAGGTTCCTCCTGCGAGTTTCACATCGGGTCCTACTGCCGGGTAAGCCGTCAATGTTCTCCCACATAAAACATCAGCTGCTGCCAGAACCTGGGCTCCATGGCAGATGGCAGCCACCGGTTTCCCTGATTTCATAAAGCATTTCACCAGGCTGAGCACTTTCTGGTTGAGCCGGATATATTCCGGTGCCCTTCCTCCCGTAAGAAACAGTCCGTCGTAATCATCGAATTCCACCTCGTCGAAGCTTTTATTCAACTGGAAGAGGTGTCCCGGTTTTTCTGTGTAGGTCTGATCACCCTCAAAATCATGGATCGCCGTCTTAACATACTCACCGGCCTTCTTATCAGGACATACCGCATCCACTTGGTATCCTATAACTCCCAGGGTCTGAAACGGAACCATGGTCTCATAATCTTCCGTAAAATCTCCGGTTATCATCAATATCTTCTTCATCGTTTACTTCCTCATATCCCCACTTTGGGTTCATTCTTATCTTTATCCACGGAAGAGTAAACCTTCCCAACTATGATAATATCATCATTATTCTGAAGCAAAGTAGGATAAAGGGCAACGGATCTTTGGAAAAAATCCACAGGTAGATTATAATTCCGAAATATCCTTCACAATATTACCATTTAGGAAAATAAAGCCATGATATAATAATAGAACAATGAGAAATAAGCCGGGATTCCCCGGACTAATAATCAATCTAGGATATCTATAAGATAAGAGGAAATGTTATGGGAACAATCTTGGAGAACCTGCACAGATTCCACATCAAAACCGCTGTGGACGATCTGAAAGAAAACGGCAACCCGCATATCAATGAAGACCACAAACTGGACTGTGTATTCCGATGCCGTCTCTGCGGGTATGTGTATGACGAAGCGAAAGAGGGCAAACCTTTCTCTTCCATCCCTCATTGCCCCAAATGTGGAGCTGTCCTTTTGGCCTTTGAAGAATTATAACTTTATGCAAAAAAGAACGCTGTCAGACAGCGTTCTTTTTTTTGCGTTCCAGAGACCAGCTGTTGGTGAAAACCAGCAGGATGATTATGACACCCAGAACCAGATTCTGCCAGGCAGAAGCGACTCCGGTCATATTCATGATATTGGTGATGATCGTGAGAATCACAGCTCCTAAGACCGTACCGGTCACACCGCCTTCTCCACCAAGCAAAGAAGTTCCGCCAACCACCACTGCCGCAACGATCTGCAACCCGTAGGCATCGCACATACCGGCATCCGCTGCATTCAGTCTGGCAGTCATGATGATTCCTCCGATGGAGGCGCTCAAACCACTGATGATAAAAGTTTTAAATAAAATCCCCAGTTGATCAACACCACTGTAGACAGCTGCCGATTTGTTTTTTCCGATCATATATACATTTCTTCCGAACACTGTGTAATTCCACAGTAAAAGGAGACATAGATAGAGAATCAGGCTAAGGATGATGGGGACAGGAACCATACCCAGGTATCCGATCCCTAAAGCGGTAAAAGAGGCGGGCAGATCATAGATAATCCCTCCCCTCATGACAATCAGAGCTATACCGGATGCCACCATATTCACCCCATAGGTGGATACGAAAGAAGGCAATTCCAGGACTCCCACCAGAAAACCATTGCAGGCTCCCGCAATGATTCCGATCAGCAGACTCAACACCATGGACAGAAAAATCGAATGCCCTGAAATCATCAACTTGGCACATACACAGCCGGTGAGTGCTGCGACGGATCCCACGGACAGATCGATATTACCGCTGATCACCACACCGGTAAGTCCCAGGCACAACAGCAGAAGAACACTGGCCTGTCTGAAGATATTGATCAGATTATTGACCGACAGGAAGGAAGGCTGAATAAGAGCAGCGACGACGCTGAGTGCCAGCATACTGAGCAGAACATATCTGTATCTCTTCATCTCAACACCCCTCCTCTTCTGTTTTCCATCTTTTTCAAAAGAGCATCGATAATAATTGCAGTCAGAACAACAATACCTATGGTCGCATTCTGATAGGTTGAACTCATTCCGAGCTGGGTCAACCCACTTTTCAGTACCAGGATCAGAAAGACTCCGAAGAAAACTCCTCCCACTCTGCCCTTACCTTCCCTCATGGAGATACCTCCCAGCAGGGCTGCGGCGATGCTGTTAAACTCCATTCCGGCCCCGGCGTTGGGATTCCCGGATTCGATTCTGCAGCATAAGATCAATGCACAGATGGCAGCCATCACCCCGGCATAGACAAAGACCTTAATCTGATTAGAAACAATACCTGCCCCGGAGTAATGAACTCCCTGGGGATTTCCTCCGATTCCCCGTACTCTCATTCCAAACCGGGTCCGGTTAACCATAAAAATAGTAAAGATAAAACATAAGATTGCAATCCAGCTGATATAGGTAATCCCCAAAAAGCCGCCTTTTGCCAAAAAACGGAACAAAGGACTCTTATAATACAGCGTCTGGCTTCCGCAGAATAGGAGCGCCAGGGATTTAAAAATATTCTGTGTTCCCAGAGTTACGATAAATACCGGAAGCTTCCCTTTTGCTATAATCACACCATTCAGCAGACCACAGCAGGCTCCACATGCCATACATATAAGGATGCTAAGAGACATGGAGAAATTAAGATTCAGCAGAAAGATCCATAAGACACCGATAAAACTAACCATACTTCCCAGGCTGAGATCTGTCCCCTGGATCAGGATTACCAGCGCCTGACCACAGGCCAGAACAAGCAAAGCAGCTGATTGGCTCAACACATTTGCGAAATTAGAGAAGCTGAGATAATGATCCACCCCCAGGCTGAATATAAAGATGAGAAGAAAGCTCATAAAGAAAGCCGGAGGCAGAGACAGCTTCTTCAGCAGACTGCGTATGTCAAATGTTGACTTGTCTGCCTTTTCATGCAAATCATTCCCTGCCTCTTTTTTATCAGTATCTGCCAAAATCAGTCTTCCTATGGTCTCCTCCGAGAAATCTTCTCTGGATACTTC
>CADBOX010000244.1 GCA_902796415.1 uncultured Lachnospiraceae bacterium | reverse complement strand
GCCGCCATAGGTACTGCTGAAGAGACACTGTCCGGAATAACAGTAACACAAGGCACCATGAATAAACACTTCCAGCTCCAGACCGGATTCCTCCTTGATAAACTTCATCTCCCGGGCAGAGAGTTCTCTGGCCGGAACGATTCGGTTCATACCCAGTTTCCCTGCAGCAAGAGCCCCGGACACGGAAGTGATCATCATCTGGGTGCTGCCGTGAATCTCCATCTCCGGAAAATGAGCACGAATAAAAGAAGCAGCCCCCAGATCCTGCACGATCACACCATCAAGGCCTGCTTCATAAAACGGCAGAAGATATTCATAGAGATCCTCCTGCAGTTCTCTCTCTTTTATTAAAGTATTCACCGTCATATAAGCACGACGTCCATGAAGATGAAGATAATCCAGGGCTTCGAGAACACGTTCTGTGGTAAAATTCTCGGCATAAGCCCTGGCGCCATAGCGGGAACCGCCGAAATAAACAGCATCCGCTCCCGCCTGTACAGCAGCCTTCATATGTTCAAAAGATCCCGCCGGAGCCAGGAGCTCTGGCAGATGATTCTCAGGATAATTCATGTCTTGTCTCCAGTTCAATAATACGCTTCTGCATCTCATTTACTTTGGTCTTATACTCGATCACCAGGCGGTTGGCGGTATCGATCCGCATATCCTTCTCCACCAGTTCCTGTTTCAGGCGATAGATTTCTTCCTCTTTCTCCTGGTATTCCTTACTGCTCACATCCTTCTCATCCTGACTCTTAAACAGTTCTTCCGTGAGGTTAAGGCAAAGAAGAATATGACGGTAATCCGGAGAAAGCTTCTGATAATTCGGAATCGTCTTCAGTTCACGGATCTTATTATCGACGTAGGATGCAATCTTCTGCATATAAGCCTCGCTGGATCCGCCGGACAACATATACACTTTACCGTCAATGATCACCGATAACTTCGGGTTACCCTCTGGTTTCTTATCCATAATCGTTCCTCCTGTATGGTATCTCCTGATTAATATAACTCATCCGGCACGGCAAGTCCCAGATGTTCATAAGCATTTTTAGTTAAAGCTCTTCCTCTGGGAGTCCGCTTGATCAGCCCTCTCTGTATCAGATAAGGCTCATAGACATCCTCGATGGTCCCGGCATCCTCACCGATGGAAGCAGCCAGTGTATCCAGACCCACAGGGCGTCCGGAGAACTTATATACCATGGCCTCCAACATGACACGGTCCGTAGTATCAAGACCAAGGCTGTCGATATCAAGCATATCGAGCGCTTCCCGTGCCACATCCCGGGTGATACAACCGTCATATCTGACCTGTGCGTAATCCCTGACCCGACGAAGCAGTCTGTTGGCAAGCCGGGGCGTCCCCCTGCTTCTGCAGCCGATCTCGCGGGCTCCTTCCTGGTCCACCTCCACATCCAGCAGCTGGGCAGATCGCTTAACGATGGTTTCCAGTTCATTTACCGAATAGAACTCCAGGCGGTTCACCACACCGAAGCGGTCCCTCAAGGGAGCTGTCAGCATGCCGGCCCTGGTAGTGGCACCCACCAGGGTAAACCTGGGCAGGTCGAGACGTATGGATCTGGCAGAAGGGCCTTTCCCGATCATGACATCGATCACGTAATCTTCCATGGCCGGATAAAGGACTTCCTCCACCTGGCGGTTCAGGCGGTGGATCTCATCGATGAACAGGATGTCACCATCACTAAGGGAGTTCAGAATCGCTGCGATATCTCCAGGCTTCTCTATGGCAGGTCCGGAAGTTATCTTCAGGTGAGAATTCATCTCATTTGCAATAATTCCGGCCAGTGTAGTCTTACCCAAACCGGGAGGGCCGTAAAGAAGGACGTGATCCAGAGATTCCCCCCTCATTCTCGCAGCCTCTATGAAGATATTCAGGTTACGCTTCACCTGCTCCTGGCCAATGTATTCATTTAATCGTGTCGGTCGCAGACTTCCCTCTATGGAGATATCTTCTTCCGTAAAATCCGTTGTTATGATCCGATCCATTTGTTACCTCAATGTGAGTACAATCTTCAGTGCTTCCTTCAGCAGATGGTCGGCATCCAGATCAGATGCCCCTTTTACACCATGAACCGCACGGTATGCTTCCCCGTTGCTGTAACCTAAGGCAACCATGGCCTCTATAGCATCAGAGATACTGTCACTGTTGCCTGCTGCCGGTTGTGATGTATGATCCTCCGTCCCATCGCCTGTTATCTCGTCCATACTCAGTTTATCCTTTAATTCCATGATCATCCTTTTAGCCCCCTTGGGACCGATACCCGGAGTCTTGGAGATACTTTTGGAATCCTCACTGAACACTGCGTAATACAATTGCGAAACCGTCATGGTAGAAAGTACTGAAAGGGCTGCTTTTGGTCCGATTCCATTGACTCCCAGCAAAACCTGGAAAGTATGGAGTTCTTCTTTCGTGAGAAAACCGTACAAGGCAAGCATATCTTCTCTCACATAGAGATGCGTGAAGAGCATCACCTGGTCTCCCACACTCACCTTTTCCACAATAGAGGAAGGCGTCTTCACTTGATAACCAATCCCCTGATTATCAATAATGACCCCTTCTGTATCAACATATGCTGCGGTTCCTTTTATAAATGCTATCAATGGACGCACACCCTTATCTTTTTCAAAATATATGAACTCATTTTCAATTCTGAATAGTTACATTTACTCTATCATATCTACAGAAAAAAAACAACTGTTCGATTGAAAATCAGCCACATTGACTTTCTCCGGTATATTTGCTAAATTTGAGAACATAGAAGCCGGTTTTGGAGGATACATTTGTGCGAAGATACGACTACACATATCCTGCTGATACGGAGGCTATGAGATATCTCCCTCCGGATGCAGTCTTTCTGGATATAGAAACTACAGGATTAAAAAAAGAAAGTGCCATTATCACACTGATCGGGTGTGCTTATGTGGAGGAGAAAACCTTACATCTGATTCAATGGTTTAACGAGGATGCAGTCAGTGAAGAAGCCATGCTCAAAGAGTTGGAATCTTTTCTTTTATCCCGTCCTTCCACTCTGGTGACTTTCAATGGGGAGAATTTCGACCTGCCCTTCCTGAGAGCTCATTTTTATTATAATGAGCTGTCTTCCGAGAAGAAATTCTGTCCTGCCATCGACCAGGCTCCTTCTCTGGATCTGTATCAGCTGATCCGCGGATTTGCTCCCTTGTTCCCCGAAGGAAAGGCCACTCAGAAATCCCTGGAAAAATGTATCGGCATCGACAGGAAAGATATCTGCAGTGGCGGAGAAATGATTTCTGTCTACCGGGAATATCTGAAAACAAAGAAGGAAGAATTACTGCATCTTTTGTTATTACATAACAGGGAAGATGT
>CADBOX010000243.1 GCA_902796415.1 uncultured Lachnospiraceae bacterium | reverse complement strand
ATCATCGCTTCTTACTTCGAGTTCGTGAAAGATGATATCGCAGCATTCATGGCAAGACATAAATGATGAAGTTGCTCCTCATGAAATCATAATATATAGGACAGGCGCGGGAGCTGACAGCAGTTTCTGCGCCTGTTTCCTTGTTGGCTGACAGAGAAACGATTGGTAAACTTATATGTGTGAGAGGTAGTAAGAATTATGAGAGATAAAATAGTTGTAATCGGAAGCTTAAATTACGATATTATTCTGAAATTGCCCCATTTTCCAAAAACCGGGGAGAATGTTCTGGCAAATGAAGCGGCTTTTAGTGCCGGTGGCAAAGGGGCTAATCAGGCAGTTCAGGCTGCTAAGCTGGGAGTCCCGACCTACATGGTTGGCTGTGTAGGAAAAGACAGTCATGGAGATGAACTGATTGCCAGTGCGAAAAAATATAACTTGAATACGGATCATATCCGTAGAGTAGATGAAGTGACAGGTATGGGCGTGGTAAATGCCATCGAAGACGGAAGCGTGTTTGCAGGGATCGTGAAAGGGGCAAACTTTGCCATGACAAAGGAAGATGTGGATCATGCAGAGGACCTTCTCCAGACTGCATCCATCGCTATCTTCCAGATGGAGATTCCCCAGGATGTGAATGAATATGCCATCCATAAAGCAAAAAAATGTGGTGCGAAGGTACTGCTAAATGCTGCTCCCGCTGCTCCTGTCAGCGAGGATACCTTAAAAGAGGTTGATATCCTGGTGGTAAATGAGGTGGAAGCCGGATTCTATCTGGGCAGAGATATCGTAGGGGAAGGCATGGATACCAAGGCGGAAGGTTTGGCTGGCGCCAGGGAACTTCATGAAAAATATGGCTGTAATGTTATCATTACTTTAGGCAGCCTCGGATCAGTGGTATGTGAAGGTGGAGAGAGCATCTTCCTGCCATCCAAGAAAGTGAAAGCTATCGAAACCACAGGAGCAGGAGACAGCTTCATTGGTGGAGTTGCTTATTCACTTATGCAGGGCATGAGCCTTAATGCAGCCTGTGAATTTGCGACCTGCTGCAGCGCTATTACGGTATGCAGGTTGGGAGCCCAGGATTCCATGGGAACCCTGGAAGAGGTAAAAGCATTCATACAGGATTATACTGAGTGATATTTCATTAATTTTCATTAATATTGCAAATTTATATACACAATTGTCATTAAATGTAGTAAGATAAGAGTTAGGTGGTGAAAGATTAAATCTAGACTATATGAAAAGGTGATGAATATGGTTCCATATCAAAGACGAAATCAGATATTGGAATTACTGGAGCAGGAAGAAATCATTAACCTGACCGATATCTGTGCTGCACTTCCGGATGTATCGGAATCCACGATACGCAGAGATTTAAAGAATCTGGAAGCAGAAGGTGAAGTTATTCTGTTAAGGGGGGGCGGAGTATCCCTCAAACAGGGCTCATCTGCTGAAGTTCCGGTCATGTCAAAAGCAATCAAAAATGTCAATGAGAAAGAAAAAATTGCAAGATATGCAGCCAGCCTGGTTAAAGACGGAGATTCTGTCTATATTGATTCCGGATCCACCCTGCTTCGCATGGCAAGGCATCTTAAGGGAAAGGATGTCAGACTGGTAACAACCAATGCACTTTTCTTTTCGGAAATCCAGAATATGAACCTCAAATGTTTTATCATAGGTGGAGAGATTAACTTTTCCACAGGATCCATCCTGGGAACAAAGACCAACAGTATGCTTTCGGAAATGTACTTTGATAAGGCCTTTCTTGGAGCCAATGGATTCTCGGATAAAGCAGGAATCAGTACTCCTGATATCAGGGAAGCGGAAAAGAAACAGATTGTTGCGAAACATTCCAACAAGACTTACGTTCTTTGTGACAGCAGCAAGAGTGGGAAAAACACCCTCTGTAAGGTATTTGAACTGGGGGAAGTTCCCATCATCTGTGACCGGATGACAGACATGCTGGAGTTGTCCGGCAACTATATTATTGCGGAATAAATACGAGTTATATCAAAGGCAGTGAAGACAGTATTCACTACAGAATGAATACTGTCCACTGCCTTTATGTGTTTATTGTTTTCTATGTTATTATTCACATTTTTAGCTTTTTTTACATAATGTGTAATAAAACAGGTAAAATCTGCATTTTCTATGAGATACATTAAATTTAGTCCAGCATACTTTTTAGATGTGGCTATTTTCTAAAAAAATGGGAACTTTATAATTACTATAATAATAATTACAATTTATACTTAAAGTAAAGATTCTGTATACATAGTAGGAATTAGCAGTAAGGAGTCAAGAATAAATATCTGGATGTCAACAATATCGATCTTCTGACCAATGGCCATATGGCATTGGAACTGACATTGCAGGCAATGAACCTACAGGGTGAGGTGATTACAACGCCATTTACCTTTGCTTCAACTACGCATGCAATCGTCCGTAATAACCTGGAGCCGGTCTTTTGTGACATTAAAGCAGCGTCCTCATGAGGACATGACAGACGAACAGCTCGAGGAATTGGCTTCGTGGAGCGAGAAAGCTATCGGGTGCTGTTCTGAAAAATAGAGTGAAATGCTTGCATTTGGGTCAATCAGATCTAAATGCAAGTTTT
>CADBOX010000242.1 GCA_902796415.1 uncultured Lachnospiraceae bacterium | reverse complement strand
TTCTCTTCTCCTGGGTCCCTTCCAGGGTAAGGTTGCCTGCGTGCGGATTGCTAAGGGTAGAGGTGTCTGCGGGACTGCCTGGGCGGAGGACGCTGTCCAGTTAGTGCCTGACGTTCATGCCTTTCCCGGACATATCGCCTGTGACAGTGCATCAAGATCCGAGATCGTGGTTCCCATTCATCATCAGGGAAAAGTTGTGGCTGTCCTGGATATCGACAGTCCCTTGCCCGACCGTTTCGGCGAGGAGGACAAAGTAGGGTTGGCTGCTTTGGCTGAGATGTTAGAAGATATTATCAGATGGTAACAATAGGCTGCCCGGAGGGGCGGCCTATTATACTATAGTCTGGAAGGAGTCCACGATATGAGAATAAAAGATGCTTTGACTGCAGTATTCCGAAAATCTGCTAGAGGGCAGTTGAAACCTTTAACGACCATATGGACAGAGCAGGCGGATGATGGAAAGGAGATACCCCTACCGGAATACCCCCGCCCTCAGATGAGGAGAGATCAGTGGATCTGCCTGAACGGTTGGTGGGAGTACACCTTCACCGGACTTGGTGAGATTCCCAGAGAAGCCGAAGGGAGAATATTGGTTCCTTTTTCTCCTGAAACCAGACGTTCCTCTGTGGAAAGAACTTTAAAACCGGAAGAAGCTCTATGGTACAGGAGAAAGGTCCGGATTCCGGAGGTTCCTGCAGGGGCCCGCCTTCTTCTCCACTTTGGAGCAGTGGACGAAAGATGTACGGTATGGGTGAACGGCAGTCGGGTCGGAAGCCACAGAGGAGGATACCTTCCCTTTCAATTTGATGTGACAGAGGAGATCAGGACCGGAGAAAATGAGATATCGGTACGTGTGAGAGATGAGACGGACCGTGGGTCTGCCTGCCGTGGAAAACAGAAGTTAAACCCCGGCGGCATGTTCTACACAGCGCAAAGTGGCATCTGGCAGACAGTATGGATGGAATGGGTTCCTGATAATTTCATAACCGGTCTTAAAATCATCCCCCGTCTCGGGGAGCAGGAAGTGGAATTCCGCATCAATATGAACCGGCCGGTTTCCGGGGAGATAACCGTAGGAAAGGGAAGAACCTTTACTTCAGAAGAAGTCATGCTGGAAGAGACCGATGAGACCCTGTATATCTGTCCGGTCAGTGAGAAGGATTTTGACAGAAAAAGTATGCTGAGATGCCGGTTAAAACTGGAGGAGTTCAGACTGTGGAGTCCTGAAAGCCCGACTTTGTATCCGGTAAGAATCCGGTTGGGGCAGGACCGGATTACCACATATTTTGCCATGAGGTCTTTTGGAACGGGATATGATGCCGGCGGGCATGCTTGTCTGACCCTGAATGAAGAGCCCTATTTCTTTCATGGGATTCTGGATCAGGGATACTGGCCGGAGAGTCTTATGACACCGCCTTCAGAAGAATCGATGATATTCGATATAAAAGAGATGAAGCAGGTCGGATTTAATATGTTGCGCAAACATGCCAAGATTGAGCCTCTTCGCTGGTATTATCACTGTGACCGGATCGGTATGGTGGTATGGCAGGATATGGTGAACGGCGGAGGCCCGATTCCTTCTATGTTATGCACCTATCTGCCTACCGTGGTACCGGCCTTGGGAAAGATGGTCGCCGACAGACATTATAAGCTTCTCTCCAGAGATAATATCAGGGAGAGGAAGCGGTTTGAACAACAGCTTATTGGAATGATCGATCATCTTGCAAATGAACCCTGCATCGGTATGTGGGTAATTTTTAACGAAGGATGGGGACAGTTTGACTCCGTCCGCCTCACAGAAGCCGTCCGCAGGAAAGACTCTACCCGTCCTGTCGATCATGCCAGTGGCTGGTTTGATCAGGGGATAGGAGATGTATGCAGTGTCCATAATTATTTTCGGAAACTGAAAGCTGAAAAAGACAGATACAATCGTCCCTTTGTGATCTCAGAGTATGGCGGTCTGGCATGCAGGATATCAGACCATACATCCGCTGATGGGACCTACGGATATCATGATGTAAGCCTGGAGGAATTTCCGGATGAGTTCCGTACTCTGATGAAAACCATCAGTGATTTGAGCAAAGATGGGCTGGCAGGGGCTGTTTATACCCAGGTTTCCGATATCGAGGAAGAGATTAACGGGCTTCTGACTTACGATCGAAAATATAAGAAATCCGGCAGGATAGACCTTGACATTTCTAATAGAATTTCATAAAATTTAATTATAATTTAATGATTAATTGTTAAAATTGAACAAAAAAGAGTGAGAAGGAGGGTTACTTATGGCAGCAAAGATTTTAATGGCAGGAAGTATTATGATGGAT
>CADBOX010000241.1 GCA_902796415.1 uncultured Lachnospiraceae bacterium | reverse complement strand
TGTCAACGTGACGAATGCCTTTACCACAGAGACCGTGGGTACTTTCAATGCCAATGGAAAATACCTGGTCTTCCTCAGCAATAAAGGTGTGGAGGAGTTGGCCAATGTATTCGGTTCACCTTTTGTAAATGCCATAGGGGATATCTGTACTTCCGAGAAACTGACGGAAGAAAGCTGGAGAAAGATTGCCCGGATCCGCTGGAATGAACTGGTCGAAAAAGCCGAAGAACAGCTCTCCTTTAAGATTACTGCCGAGAAAGAACCTGTTCTGGACACAGCTGTGGCTTCCACTGGAAAGAACGCCGGAACCAATGGCCTTCTCTCCTTCTTTGACCGGCTGTGGAAAAGCCTGGCAACCATCAAACTGGAGGGGGATTACCCTCAGGATACCGAAGTCATCATCAGCATACAGGACCAGAAGATGAATGCTCAGCTCGGAGATCAGAGCATCGGGCTCATGGATAATCTTCCGGCAGCCTATAGCGGTGATCTGGATCTGGTGAAGGCTGAGATGGACAATATCGTGGGGCTTACCAAAGTCAAAGAATACATTTTCTCCCTGGAGGAATACTACCGTACCAACCGCAGGAGAAGTGAGGCGGGCCTCAAGGCTTCCGAAGTTTCGAAGCACATGATCTTTACCGGAAACCCCGGCACCGGCAAGACAACCATTGCCCGGATCATCAGCCGCTATCTCAAGGCTATCGGGGTCCTTACCGGAGGACAGCTGGTGGAAGTATCCAGGGCTGACCTGGTAGGCCGTTATGTCGGACACACTGCACCTCTTGTACAACAGGTGATAAAAAGTGCCATCGGAGGAGTTTTGTTCATCGACGAAGCCTACTCTCTCTACCGTGGCAAAGATGACTCTTTCGGCCTGGAAGCCATCGATACTCTGGTAAAAGGTATGGAGGACAACCGGGATAATCTTATCGTGATCCTGGCAGGCTATTCCAAAGAGATGGCAGTCTTCCTGACAGCCAATTCCGGTCTTAAGAGCAGGTTCCCTAACATCATCGAATTCCCGGATTACACGGGAAAGGAATTGCTGGACATCACCAAGATTACTGTAAAATCCAAAGGATATGTTCTGGATCCACAGGCAGAAGATACTCTTCTGGCCTATTATAACGAAGTGCAGGCTTTCCATTCCGACACAGCCGGCAATGGCAGACTGGTCCGAAATAAAGTGGAGGAAGCCATACTCAATCAGTCCCGAAGACTGGTGGCAGAACCGGATGCCGATCTCTCTCTGTTGGAACTGAGAGATTTCCAGCTCGATGAAAGTCCTTTCGCTTAATGGTATGAATTCACACTGTCAATTGTATCTTTACGTTAAAACAGCGCAGAAACGTCGATTTCTGCGCTGTTATTATTACCACCTGAGTTTATAGGACCATCTCAGTTACGAAGACGATGACACTGCATACCACCGCCGTTGGAAAAAGTCCGAAACCAAACCAGGCAGCCACAATTCCTCCCGCCAAGGCAAGAAGGCCTGCCAGAGGAACCTGTGTAGCCTCCATGATTGCAGGAAATGTCATCACTGCCAGGGTCACATAAGGAACATAGTACAAAAAAGATTGGACAGTCCGGTTTTTGATCTTCCTGCGAATCAAGGTGAGAGGCAGGACTCTCAGAAGGAAAGAAACACCGAACATGATAAAAATATAAATATATACATTATGCTTCATGATTCATCTCCTCCGTCTTCCGTATAAGTATCCATATCCTCATCCTTGATGGGGAAAAGAATGGATGCTGCCAAGGCTATGACGATAGTAAGAATGATGATGCGGGTTCCTTCCGTCAGATTCGATATGTAAGGAAGTTTTGCACAGGCAAGACTTACTGCCATAGAAATCAGCACCAGAGCTCCGATCACCCGGTTGCCACGGGCAGGCGGGATGATGATAGCCAGAAACATGCCGTATAATAAAACACTCAAGGCACTGACGATATTGGCCGGCAGCACATTCCCTGCCGCTACTCCAAGTCCTGTTCCCAACACCCAGAAACTCAGGGAACAGATAGCCAGACCATAATTGTAAAAGGGATTCAGTTTGCCGGGCACCGTGGAGGATGCCCCATAGATTTCATCCGTAATCCAGAAACCTACCATCAGTCTGTGTTTCAGGCTGGTTCCCTCAGGGAGTTTCTGAGACAAAGATACTGACATGAGCAGGTATCTCCCACAGACGATCAGGGTGATGATAGCCATGGTCAGATAGGACGCGTTAGAAGCAATAACCGTAAATCCCGCGTACTCACCTGAAGAAGTGTTGCATAACAGACTGGTGAGGGCCGCCTGAAATACATTCAATCCTGCTTTTTTGGCACTGATTCCCAGGGCAAAAGACACAGAGAAATACCCTGCCGCTATAGGAATACCATGGCGCAGCCCCCGCAGGAACCACTCCTTGTTTTTTTCAGGATTCATATATTTTCCTCCAATCAACCGATAATATCATACGATATTCGGGTATTGATTTCATTCGTTTATATCGTCGATCAACAACTGATTCAGGTATCTGTCAAAGTCAGTCCGGGCAGCATAAACCCATGTCCCGTATTCCTTGAAAACGACGATATCTTCCTTTGTTTCATCTTCTGCTCCGCTGTTATATAAGAAATATCGACCACCTTTATCCGTCTCCAGCAGTTGGAAAGATTCAGGGTTCATTCCTTTTATAACGGAAGTGTAGTCTCCGATTTCTCCGGAATGATATCTTGACAGCTGTTTGGAATAATGTCCTGCCAACATATTCTGATTTCCGCTTTCACAGAGGTTTCTCAGATTATTTACAAAAGATTTTGCGAGGGAGGCAGGACCATAGTTATCCAGATACCATACGGTATCCCTGGCAATCTTTCGAAAATCCGCTCTGGAAATATAAGTATTTCCTGTGAGATCGATATTTTCCAGATTCGGGCATCCGGAAAAAGCCTCCTGGTCAATATACTGAAGACCGGATGGCAGGATCACTGAGGTCAGCCCCTCGTTATCTGCAAAGGCATAGGCAGCAATCTTCTCTGTATCGTCCGGTATAGCAGCTTCCTGACCACCTTTGGCAGAATCATAATAAAGAAGGATATTATCCTTGATGATATAGGGCTGTTCCTGACTATCCATCCATGGGGTGGATGAAAATGCACCGGGTTTAATATACGCCATTTTTTCCGGAAGTTCCACTTCCTCGAGTGAACGACAACCGGAAAAAGAATCTTTCCCGATTCCGCTGACCGAATCCCCAAGATGGACTTGACGGAGATTCTCGCAGTTTTG
>CADBOX010000240.1 GCA_902796415.1 uncultured Lachnospiraceae bacterium | reverse complement strand
GACCCAGAACCGGATCCTCATCTCGATGGAGCTGTCCTTGAAGTCATTGACAAAGACTTCTATGGGCTGGTAGCGTATCACGGCCTCTTCCTCGTCAATCATGGCAAGCAGAACCTCCCTTACCTTCTGTATACTCTCATCATAATCGATTCCGACTGTGATATCTTCCTGGCGGAATTCTTTGTGGGATACATTTACGATGGAATCCGAAGATAATTTACCGTTAGGCACGTGGATGGTCTTGTTATCATTTGTCCTTAACTTGGTGTACATGATACCGATGGATTCCACAAATCCTTCATAGCCGGAAGCATGTTCCAGGATATAGTCTCCGATCTGAAAGGGCTTCATAAACAGGAGGATAACACCTCCGGCAATATTGCCCAGAGATCCCTGCAGAGACAAACCTACGGCGATGCCGGCAGAACCCAGCAAGGCAATTACGGAAGAGGTTGCCACGCCGACCTCTGTGATGGCCACAAAGATAATGATGACCTTGAGCCCGATATTGATGGTGGAAAGGAGGAAACTCTCCAGTGCAGGATCCATCTTGGATTTCTGGAATACCGTCTTTGATATGCGGACGATATGCTTGATCACCCGGAATCCGATTAGAAGGATCAGGCAGGCAATGATAAGCCTCACCAGAAAGTCCAAAGCTCCATTGCTGAATTTCTCGATATACTTATTGATGATACCGGCAAAGGATACCCCTTTGGTCATCAGGTCTTCCATCAGAACCTCCCTTATTTTTTGCTGATATACCCTTTCGCTGTCAGAAGCTCTGCACAAAGAACAGCCCCGCCTGCTGCACCGCGGACAGTGTTGTGAGCCAGGCCGATGAATTTATAATCATAGACGGTATCTTCGCGGAGTCGTCCTAAAGATACTCCCATTCCTCTCTCATAATCCACATCGGCAGTAACCTGTGGTCTGTTATCTTCCGTAAGGTACTGGATAAACTGCTTCGGAGCACTGGGGAGATTCAGTTCCTGAGGTTCTCCTTTAAAGTTTTCCAATGCTTCGATCAACTGCTCTTTGCTAGGCTTTTTGCCAAACTTTACAAAGACAGCAGCGGTATGACCATTTAATACCGGAACACGGACACACTGGGTAGTGATGACCGGCAATTCTGCTTTCACGATCTGTCCATCCACGATCTTACCCCACAGTTTCAGCGGTTCCTGCTCGGACTTCTCTTCTTCCCCGCCAATGTAAGGGATAATATTTCCAACCATCTCCGGCCAGTCTTTGAAGGTCTTTCCGGCACCTGAGATGGCCTGGTATGTGGTTGCTACTACTTCCAGGGGCTCGAACTCTTTCCATGCGGTAAGGGCCGGAGCGTAAGCCTGGATGGAGCAGTTGGGTTTTACGGCCACAAAGCCACGAGTTGTTCCAAGACGTTTTTTCTGAGCTTCAATGATCTCAAAATGTTCCGGATTGATCTCCGGTACCACCATGGGAACATCCGGTGTCCACCGGTGAGCACTGTTGTTGGAAACCACAGGGGTTTCTGTCTTGGCATAGGCATCCTCGATCTGACGGATTTCTTCTTTTTTCATATCTACTGCGGAGAAGACGAAATCAACTTTCTCTGCCACCTTCTCCACTTCATTTACATTCATAACGATCAGCTTCTTGACAGCTTCCGGCATGGGGGTGTCCATCTTCCATCTTCCGCCTACCGCTTCTTCGTAAGTCTTTCCGGCGGAGCGTGCACTGGCTGCGATCGCTACTACTTCATACCAGGGATGATTCTCCAGGAGAGAGATAAATCTCTGTCCTACCATTCCCGTACCGCCCAGGATACCGACTTTTAATTTCTGATCCATGTTTTTTCCTCCTATCCGGGTTTATTTAATGATTCTCACTCTGTATACGCCATCGATGGCAGCTATCTTCTCAGCGGTTTCTTCCGTGATCCTGGAATCCAGATCAAAAAGCGCATAGGAGATCGCACCTTTGGATTTATTGCTCATCTCATGAATATTCACGTTCTCCCTGGCAAATATGCCGGTAAACTGGGTGAGCATGTTGGGGATATTATTATACATCACTGCCACTCTTCCCTGGGTATGGCAGATTCCCATATCCATGTTGGGATAGTTTACAGAATGATTGATGTTACCGTTTTTCATATAATCGGAGATCTCATCTGCCACCATGATGGCGCAGTTGTCCTCGGATTCCTCGGTGGAAGCTCCCAGGTGAGGGAAGGCGATCACACCCTCCTGACCTGCTGTCTTGGGGGTTGGGAAATCTGTGACATAACAATGCACCTTCTCGGAAGCGATGGCGTCCTTCAATGCATCCTCATCCACCAGACCGTTTCTGGCAAAATTAAGTATGGTCACCCCGTCTTTCATCATGGCAAAGCTGTCTGCATCCAGCATGTTCTTGGTACCATCCAGAAGCGGTACATGAACTGTGATAAAATCACATTTTTCGTAGATGTCCTCCACCTTGGTTACATGATGTACATTACGGTTGAGACTAAGTGCCGATTGAACGGAAAGATAGGGGTCATAACCATATACTTCCATACCAAGATCATAGGCAGCGTTGGAAACCAGAACACCGATGGCGCCAAGACCGATCACACCGAGGTTCTTTCCCTTGATCTCTGTTCCGGCGAATTTCTTCTTGGCCTTTTCCATGTGCTTTGTGATCAATTCATCTTCCTGGTTTTCAATAACCCACTCATTTCCTCCGATCAGGTCTCTGGAAGCCATCAGCATACCTGTAAGAACCAGTTCCTTAACCGCGTTGGCATTTGCACCGGGGGCATTAAATACTACGATTCCCTTTTTGGCATAATCATCCACAGGGATATTGTTGGTTCCGGCACCGGCTCTGCCGACAGCACACAGTTTCGGTAAGTCGGGCAGATCATGCATGCTGGCACTGCGGACCAGAACTGCCTGGGCTTCTTTAATATCTTCCACCTCATGGAAGCTGTCCGGCAGACGGTCCAATCCTATTTTGGCGATGGGGTTTAAACATTTATATTGAAACATGATTTGTAAACTCCTTTAATAGTACTTATCTTCCGCCGGGTTCTAGAGGTCTTCCTCAGCGAAAGCTTCGGCGATGGATCCACCGGGGGCAACCATAGGCCACACCTTCTCATCGCTGTCAATCATACAGTCAATGAGATAGAACTCCTTACTCTCCATGGCTTCACGGAAAGCTTCTTCGAACTCCTGGAGCGTAGTGACTCTTTTTCCTCTTCCTCCCATGGCTTCTGATACTTTCACAAAATCCACCTTATCTCTGAGGGTGGTATGTGAATATCTTTCCCCATAGAAAAGAGTCTGCCACTGGCGAACCATACCTAATACATGATTGTTGATCACCACTTCGATCACTGGGATCTCAGATCTGGTAGCTGTAGCGATTTCCTGCAGATTCATACGCAGGCATCCGTCTCCGGCGATATTCACTACCACTTTATCCGGACATCCTACTTTGGCACCCAGAGATGCACCCAGACCGTATCCCATGGTGCCCAGGCCTCCGGAGGTAAGGAGTCTTCTGGGTTCCGGATAATGATAGAACTGGGCAGCCCACATCTGATGCTGGCCTACTTCCGTACAGATGATTGCCTCCCCGCCGGTGAGCTCGTCAATCTTTTCCACGATAGCCGGACCTGCCAGTTTATCCTGGTGGTAGGTCAGAGGGTATTTCTGCTTTAATTCTTTGATATGATCAAGCCAATCCTTGTGGGACTGCTGTTTTAATCTCTTGTTCATCATGGTCAGAACCGCTTTTACATCGCCGATGATGCCGATATCGATCATGATGTTTTTATTCATTTCCGCAGAATCAATATCGATCTGGATGATCTTGGCATTGCTGGCAAATGTATCCGCATTGCCATAGACACGGTCACTGAACCGGCAGCCGATGGCTACCAGAAGATCACATTCGGATACACCGTAATTAGACGTTTTTGTGCCATGCATTCCCAGCATACCGGTATAG
>CADBOX010000239.1 GCA_902796415.1 uncultured Lachnospiraceae bacterium | reverse complement strand
TCCGCCCAGGCAGTCCCGCAGACACCTCTACCCTTAGCAATCCGCACGCAGGCAACCTTACCCTGGAAGGGACCCAGGAGAAGAGAATCTTCTTTCACCAGATAGAACCCCGCCCAATTTATATCGGGAAGTGTGTAGAAGAGTAAGGCTGATACATTGGCCATCACAGGGATAAAATCTGCAGACTCCTCTGCAAGGGAGACTGCCTGTCTTCTGAGCATTTCATAATCAACCATTTTTATCTCCAACATAAAAGAAGGGAAACACGCTTACTCACAGATGGCCCATACGCGGACCGGAAGACCGGTTGCCCCCTGAATCCTCGGCCAGGCTACAACAATCACAGCACCTGCAGCAGGAACCTGATCCAGATTCCGAAGTACTTCTACCTGAAGCTTACCCATCTCCAGAACATAACGTTCACATGCCAGATCTTCTGCCTTGGCTGCTTCGGCAGATGCATCGGTATCCAATGTCTCATGCCCGTTAGCTGCAGCATTACGTACCTCATAGATATATTTTAATGCTTCCATAGACCATCCCGGAAAATTCTCACTTCCGTCTTCTGCGGTGCCGGAGAGAGCATCCATATCCGGCCAGTTTTTGTACCAGTCTGTCCGTAAGGCTACAAAAGCGCCATCCGGAATATCTCCGTATTCTTTCTCATAGTCCTTGATATCCTGTTCCGTGACGACATAGCAGGGATCCTCCGCAACCTTGGCAGTCAAATCGATAACACAAAGCGGGAATACACCGTCTTTCACGTCAAATGCTTCTGACAATACTCCGTCTTTGATAAAATGCCCGGGAAAATCAATATGAGTTCCGAACTGTCCCGGGAATTTGAACGTCTGGATCAGACACTCCAGCATAGGATTACCCCAATCAAAAACGGTCTTACAAAGTTCCACAGATCCTTCCGGAATTCCACTCCAGAATGGACTGTCATTATCAAGTGGATGGGAAAGTTCCACCCAACGCAGTTTCTTGGCTTCTTCCAATACATTCCAAAGTCTGTACATCCTGTTACCTCCTCCACCTGTTGTCTGGTTATAGAATCATCATCTTTACTGTAACGAATAATATAAAACATGTCAACGAAAATAGGCGATTATCTACAATAATTCCTCTCTTTATGGTATTATTATTATGAAATTATGATAACTATGCATGACATATGGAGGTGAATGAATTGGATTATGGTTTAAAAGGTAAAAACGTTCTGGTTACCGGGAGTACCAAAGGCTTAGGTGAGGCTATCGTCCGTATTCTTGCAGGGGAAGGTGCAAATGTAATCGTCTCCGGTAGAAGTGAGGATCTGGTCAAAGAACTCTCAGACAAGTTTCGTGCGGAATATGGCGTCAATGCTGTGGGTATCCCTGCTGACCTGGGAAGAGAAGGTGCTGCAGAGAAATTATTTGAAGAAAGTGTGACAGCTCTGGGCGGATTGGATATCCTGGTAAATAATGCCGGAATCTGGCCCACAGCCTATGTTCGTGAGATGACTCTTGAGCAGTTTGACCGCACGATCTACATGAACCTGGAGGTCCCCTTCCTGTTAAGCAAAATGATGGTGAATCATCTGATTGAACAAGATAGGAAAGGCAAAATCGTGCAAGTTGTCTCCCAGGCTGCCTTTCACGGATCTACCACAGGCCACGCCCACTATGCAGCATCCAAGGCCGGTCTTGTAACATTTTCCAGATCACTGGCCAGAGAAGTAGCCGGTTATGGTATCAATGTCAACTCTGTAGCTCCGGGCATGATGGAAACTCCGATGGTTGAAGACGCCCTGGCAAAGAAGAAAGATTATTACAATAGCAGAATCCCTATCGGCAGGGTGGCAACCCCGGATGAGGTCGCCTACTGTGTGGCTTTCCTCGCATCCAATAAGGCTGACTATCTCACGGGAATCACCATCGATGCCACAGGTGGCATGCTTATGCGTTAATCTGAATTATTCATATAAAAAAGACAAGAAGTCACATTCAAAGTACCCTCACCAGGAGCTCTTTGAACGTGACTTCTTTTACACTATGATTCGATTTGTATGCAACATCATATTTTATTATTTAGAAAACCTGGATCTCCCGACAGGCATGAGCAAGACAATCAGGATGGCAATATATGCAACAGCTTTTAATAAGGGAAATATGTGTATCTTCCCCTTAAGTTTCATCGCTACGGATGCGATGGAGAATAAGGTGAATCCAAGGGCGATGCCATAATGAACCGTATTTTTTCCCACCAGGATAGCAAAGGATGTGATCCCCTGTACAATTCCCACAAAAAATGTCACCCATCCCATCTTCATTGTGAATCTTCTGAGTTTTTCGGGATCAGAATACCGGCTCATAAACCGGTCTGACAGCTCCAAAGGATTCAATTCTTTCCTTCCGCTTGCATAAATAATACCTGTGACGATACTAAACACACATAGCACAGCGTAGAAAATACCGCAAAAAAGCAAAAGAAAACTAATCATCTGTCCCCTCCATATCTAACATCTTCAATACAACTCTAGCACTTCTATGGGCCGCTTCCTCCTTAAACACGTCAAAGACAATCTCTTCCGACCCGTCAGGCTTATCTGATATAGCCCTGAGGATTACAAAAGGCGTATCATTCAGGTAACATACCTGGGCGATTGCTGCAGATTCCATATCACAGCATAATCCCCCAAATAATCCGGTAATGGTATCCTTTTGCTCAGATAGATACACAAATTGATCTCCGGAACAGATTCTTCCGGGGAATGCAGCCACTTCTGAGGCCACCTCCCGGACAGCTTCCAATGCGGTCGTCACAAGAGCAGGATCCGCCTCAAATGCATGCAGGCCGGTGTATGGAATCTCCCCCTTCTCAAAGCCAATAGGACTCACATCATAATCATGCTGCACAGCATCTTTCGATATGACCATATCACCGATTTCAATCTTATTATCCAACGATCCTGCCACTCCTGTGTTTATCACTTCCGTTGCATGAAACTCCCGGATTAATGTCTGGGTGCAGATACCGGCATTGACCTTACCCATGCCACACTGAACGATGGCCACAGGTTTTCCCGATATCGATCCCAGATAGTAGTTCATACCTGAAACAGTGACTACTTCATCGAGTATCATCTTATCCTTAAATAGCGTAACCTCTTCTTCCATGGCTCCGATGATTCCGATGCGGGTTTCTTCCATATCTTTCCACTCCTTTTTGAGTTATATTATTCTTGTTATATTTTACTGTAATAACGGCGTCCTTTCAATAAGAAAACGCCCTCGGTCTGTTCATGGACCGAAGGCGTTCTCTTTATTTAGAAAATCCTATTCTTTATATGATTTAATTAATAATCTCTCCGATTATCCTTAAATCCTTCCGGTTTGCAGCTCTGAGATCAAAAAGATTACTCCGGCTATCAGCAGTACAGGAAAGGCCAGGATAAGCAGGCCTTTGATTACTAATCCGATCAAAATGAGGGGCAGAAAAATTAATGAAAATACTATTTTTGTCAAACCCCAGGCTCCTTTTAAAGCCAGTACAGCAAGTTTTCCAAATACTGCAATCATACAGATAACAAATAATAATGTTAACATTTTAAACCCTTCTTTCTTATGACTTATCTTTTATTTGTCTTAAGTATAAGGGTACTCTAAATAAAAATATACATCCGGCATAATGAAATAGAAGGGTTTAATTCTCCAGTTTGGAGGATTACTGTCTTTATTACTTGATTCCTTCCACGCAGATCCAGTCCGTTCCTTCTTTAATATGAATCTTCACTGCGATAAAGCCTGCATTGCGGAATAAAATGTGGAATTCTTCTTTTGAAGGATTAAACAGATCATACAGTTCAACATTCTCGAGAACAGCCTGATCCAGTCCGGCTTTTCCGTAGATGTCGGCAATCAGAAAGAATCTTCCTCCTGGCTTCAGCACTCTTCGTACCTCCTTCAGATTCTCCTGAGGATCCGGCCAGAAATAGAAACTCTCCACTGTGGTGATACGATCAAATGTATCATCTGCGAATGGCAGTTCTTCCACAGATGCTTCAATAACCTCCACTCTGCCCTCCTGAATCAGATTCTCATTATAATCTCTTGATTCCTGCACAGATACCGGGGAATAGTCTACCCCTGTCACTCGGGCTTCCGGTGCCAATCTGGCCAATCTGCCTATGGTTGCTCCCCCACCGCATCCGATGTCAAGCAATTGATTGGCTCCGCCAGGATCCATAAAAGAGAGGGCCCACTCAGTCACCGGTCCGTGGCTTTCGTTCATTCGGGAAAGCATAGCTGCCCCCGCCTCTCCTTCCGGTTTTCTGGGATTGCCAAGTACCGTATCATCGATTGGCAACTGGCGGATCACCCGGCATGGGTTTCCTGCTGCCACCACCCCGGAAGGAATATCGGAAACCACGACACTGCCTCCTCCGATGACCGTGTTACTTCCGATGGTAACACCAGGCATTACCTTAACTCCACCGCCGAACCACACGTTGTCTCCCACTGTGATAGGGAGAGCGAATTCCAGCCCTGCATTTCTTCTCATGACATCCAGTGGATGCCCGGCGGTATAGAAACCACAATCCGGTCCCACAAAAACATTATTGCCAAAGGTAACCTTGGCGCAGTCTAATATCACGCAATTATGGTTAGCCATAAAGTTTTCACCAACTTCAATATTGTAGCCATAGTCACACCAGAAAGGAGCTATTATCTCGCAATCTTTCCCTTTTTTTCCCAATATTTTATCTATGAGATCTGCCTTTTTCTCTGTGGCAGAGGGTCTGATCATATTATATTCATGACAAAGATCTTTCACATATATACGCTCCCGGATCAGTTCCTGATCATTCACTGCATCATAGTATTCTCCCAGATCTCTTTTCCCTTTTTCTGTCATTTGATATTCTCCTTCTATGAATGCTTAATCTATATCAGATCCCTGTTTTTTGTTCCTCTTGCTGTCAATGTAAATGCGGCCTTCATGGAT
Source organism: uncultured Lachnospiraceae bacterium (assembly GCA_902796415.1). Lineage (GTDB taxonomy): Bacteria > Bacillota > Clostridia > Lachnospirales > Lachnospiraceae > Anaerobutyricum. The sequence continues at coordinate 2,989 of CADBOX010000239.1, read as the reverse complement.
ATTCTCTTTAAAGAAATCCTTAACCGAGCATCCGGCACGACCTGAGGAAGCACAGGCGCAGGCGCAGGCACAGGAAGAAGCACAGGCACAGGAGGATACGCAGGCACAGGAAGAAGCACAGGATGAATGGTGGGAGGATCCACCCTTATGGGTAGAGCGGGAGGAATGTGGACGGCTGACCGGCACATTGACCACATTGACACGGATATAAGTATTCCCCGAGTCACCATAACGGTATGTGCCTTTCTTCGTGTAATTCTCCGGGTTGTCAATCTGGTTTTCTTCTATGATCTCTTTACTCTTAATCATACTGCGACCACAATACTGACAACTGTCCTTCCCTTCTTCACGTGCCGCTCCGCAGCTCGGACAGTTTTCATAGTATTCAATCTTTGTCCGGGTTATCTTTTTCTTCATCTCCTGTTTGGAACCGAATCCGATTCCCTCTATGATCCATCGGATGAATTTAAAGAGAAAGACGAAAGGAGAGATGATCACAAACAGGGTGATGGCCAGTACGATGAGCCCACCGATCACTTCCCATACTCCAAAATCATCATCTGTTCCATTTCCTTTGTTATTCCCGTTGCCCGCCTGACGGTCCACGGAAAAAGCAAAGGCGTCATTAGGGTAGACTACCGACATGGTATACTTCTCGCCTTCAGAGAGTGCGGTCTCAAAGACCAGATATCCATTTTCCTGTAGGCAATCCGGCTGCCAGGCTCCCGCATTCAGAGCATTCCAGCGGATGGTAAGACGCTCAACTTCCATGCTGTCAAACCAGGCGGGAGTGAAGGTATAAGCGGTTTCGCCCTCAACCCATTTATCAATCTGATACATGTGATCCTGAGTCATGGAGAATTCCAGGCTTACAGTTTCTCCTTCTCCGTAAGGACGATCAAGATAGATAGCCAAGGAGTTTCCATTATCATTGATATGATCAACCGTATCACTCAGTGGAACGATATTATCATGATAATAGTTGGGAACACCAAGATCGATCCACTCCAGTTTACCGATGGAATCATCCAGCACTTCCCAGTCGATGTGATATGTCATCTGCAGAGATGCATCCTCATTGACATCTACGGTTATGGCGAAGTCCTTGATCCGGTCTGTAGCCTCCGCATGGCTGTCCACAGCAGGTAAAAACATCAGAACCAGAGCAATTACTGTAAAAATCATACATCTGACAGAAAATTTTGTTATTCGATTCATCTGCAATACCTCCTAAGAGGGCATTCCCCCGTCATATCAGATGAGAAATCTCTGTGGGCAGCACAAGCCTGGCTGTCCCAGATCAACTCCCATTCGTCTCTCAGCATCTTACCCAATGGTTCGCCGGACAACCAGCTCTGACAGGGAACCACATTTCCGCCCGGAGTGATGGCCATATTGGAAAGGCAAGCCCCACAAGACGGAGAGGGAATGTTCAACTCATCAAATACACTTTGTTCAATCCAACCCGGCGAAGTAAATGCGATCTCCATGCCATTTTCATTACAATAGGCTACCGCATCCCTCAGGATCTTCTCAAGGTCCTGACCGGTTAGCTGCAGCTGTTCTGAAGCTTCATGGGCTGCATTGCCGGTGGTGATCAATCCGGAACAGGTCACGTAGATCACACCCTTTTCATGAAGGAATTCCAGAGTCTTCACATAATCTTTGTTCAATGTACATAGAGGAGTGTTAATGCTGACAGAAAGACCTTCTGCCAGGGCATTATCAATCCCCTGCACCGTCTGATCGTAGCGGTTCGCTCCCACCAGTTGATTATGAATCTCCGGATCGCAGGAATAGAAAGTAATCTGTACACTGTCAAGTTCAGCTTCGTGCAGTGCCCGGCAGTATTCCTGTGTCAGGCGGATACCGTTTGTATTCAGCCTGGAGATGAACCAGCGGGCATATCCGATCAGTTCAAAGAGATCATCACGCATGGTCGGCTCTCCACCTGTAAATGTAACCTGGGGAATTCCTACAGCACGGCATTTATCGATGATCTGTTTCCATTCCTCGGTGGAGATTTCCTCCTCCTCGGCAAGAGACTGGTCCGCTGCATAACAATGGATACATTTCTGATTACAATGCCATGTTCCATTCTTTGTCATGGCGCTTACCATAAGATCCATACGATGGGGGGCATTCATGTATTCTGCATATTCACCAATACTCATATAATGAACATCGGTGGTAACCTCCTCCCGGTATGCAATCTGCCGGATGGTCTCGTAGATAGTATGGATGTCTTCTTTGATACGTTTTTTGGGTAAAATCGGTATAATCTGCTTCACATTCTCGGCTGTTCTGTCAAGAATCTGCCAGATTACTTTTTCTTCGATTTCTTTTCCGTCATATTTATTGGTTTCGCGAATCATTTCTGCCAGCATGACAGCCCATGCAAAATTTACAGGCACGATATCCGTGCCGTTTATGATCGCAATGCTGGGGTTTAATGCATCTTCTTCCTTCTTGGGAGGAATCAGATGGATACGGATCGCGCCAGGACCGTCAGGATTCAGGGTTGTGTGAAGGACTTCGTTAAAAGTGGAGTCCATATAAGCATGTATTCCCTTTACGGTCTTTGTCTTTCTGAATATTTTGGGTACAGGAATCATATTTCCCTCCTGATCATGATTAATAGAAGTTATCGTGTAATACCTATGATTAATATAGCTCAACCTACTTAAAACAGCAAGTTTACCTTTGAATACAGATAAGAAAAAGATGAGGCAGACCCCAAAGCAATTAAGGGTCTGCCTCTGATTACTCATCTTTTTTCAAACGTTCCAGGACCTGTTCCACCCGGCGGATGGCTTCCTCCACCTGACTTCTTGCATGGTTTATCTTACTCTGCACCAGCCAATCTGCGATAAGGCCATCGAAAAAGAAATCAGCAAAAGTAAGAAAATCATTCAGGTCGATATCCAGGTCCATATGACCTTCCACATCCTGCAATTCCCTGCTGAAATTTCTGAGATCATATCGGGCC
>CADBOX010000238.1 GCA_902796415.1 uncultured Lachnospiraceae bacterium | reverse complement strand
CCTTAACAAATATCATCTTACTCTTGTCAAAGTCCAAAACGGTTATTTTGGAACCGTCCACGGCATAATTCGCAGAATTCTCTTCAGCACTTAAAGTAGTTTCTTCGCTGTCTTTACTGCCACCGCCACGGCCAATGTGGATAGTCCGGGGTGTCTGGATTGTCAGGATTATCCGGATTGTCAGGCGTATCCGGATTGTCTGGTGTATCCGGGGTGTCCGGCGTATCCGGGGTGTCCGGCGTGTCTGGCTTATCCGGGGTGTCCGGCGTGTCTGGAGTGTCCGGCGTGTCTGGCTTATCCGGCTGAGTCGGTATGGCTGGTGTAACCGGTTGTTCCGGCTGAGTCGGTATGACTGGTGTAACCGGTTGTTCCGTTGTGGATGGGGTATCCGGTGAATTCGGTTTATCCGAAGTTACATAAGTTTCATCCTTCTTTGTATTAGTATCTTTCTTATTGGATTTCTTGGGCTTCTGTTTCTTCTTGGATACAGTTTTCTTCTTATCTTCTGTCTTCTTTTTCTTGGAGTCGGAAACAGCCTTTTTTCCAGTTTCGGCTTTCTTCTCTGCTGTGCCGGAATTCTTTGTTTTCTTTTCTTTGGATTCCTCTTTCGCAGTCTCAGTATCCGTCTCATTCTCAACAGCTTTATCTTTCGGTTTATCCAATTCGGAATCTGCATCTGCATCTTTTGTATCAGCAGTCTGTTTCGTGTCTGCCTCAACAGGATTCCCCTCTGTGGTGTTCGCCTCTGCATATTCCTGCAAATCCTTCAGGGATTGTAATTCAAAATCGTCCAGATTCACACCATATTTCTTTTCTATTTCACTTATCAGATAACATTTACCGGGAGATATACCCTTCGCGAGTCCTTCCGATACTGCCGGATCATCCATTGAAAAACTCTGGACGAGCAGAAATGCTTCGAGATTATTCTCATCCGCAAATGTATGTGCTGAATCAGTAAGATCTTCGAGCAAATCCATCCGGCTTTCAGATGAATAACAATAGGAAAGAAGCATATCCATCTGCTGATTCTGGAAATACCCTTCTGAATTCAACTCATCAAGGATTATGTCAAACATGGCATCCGGTTCTGACGGCCCTTTTATCTTCTCTTTCACCTGGCCGACGATCTCTTGTCCTTCCGGATTGATTCCCTCTGCCTTGGTTACCTTGCCTGCCTTATTAAGTGAAAGGCAGACTGATGGATTAACATCGATATAAATACGGTCTACTGTGTGGAACTGATTGTAGACGTTCCAGGAAAAAATACCCAGGAAAAGTACTGCCACAGCGGATGCAAATGACATAATCACTTTCCGCCCGGATTTATCTCTCCCGAGGGACTCCCGAGGAGTCCCCAACAGTTCCTCCTCGCTCTCCACCCGGACCGGTGTCCGGGCCATGATCTCATCAAAACAGTCTGGAGCAAGGCTGAATAATGCTTTTTGTAGTTTATTCTCCATATTATCCATGATTTGCTCCTTTCATATCGTCCTTCGCACTTTTCTTGAGCTTCTTCATGGCACGATTGTATTTGACAAGCACTGTACCTATGGGCATGTTCAATATCTCAGCAATCTCGCGATGCCGGAACCCACCGGTCACGTGCATGACCACAATCTCCCGTTCCTCCTCACTAAGTACAAGGAAAAGCTGTTCCAAAAGGATCCTGGTTTCAACGTTTTCCACAGTGTCCAAACTAATCTGGAGATCCGTTTGGACCTCCGGATCAGAGATTGGTTCCGGTTTTTTCTTCCTCTTTTCCATCAGAAAGAGGTTCTTTCCTATCTTCATAATCCATGCCATAGGATTCCCATGATGGTACATATGAGCTGATCCGTAAACCCTCAGATAAGTTTCCTGGAGCAGATCATTCGCGTCTTCCTGATTCATAGTCAGAGAAAGCAGAAATGAAAATACCGGTTTATATGTCAGTTGATATAATTGTTCGAATGCATCCTTGTTCCCTTGGGCAATTTTAGGGAGCAAGTCTGAAGGTATAAATACATGATTCATCTTCCGAATCATCCTTTTCTGAAATTTTTTATATATCTTCTTTATGAAAACTCTATTTTTGTTGATATTATACCATAAAAATATATTAAAATATGTCTTTTTTTCTTTCCATTAGCAATTTTCCGGAAATTGAATAATGACTTCTGTTCCCTGTTCGGGGGTACTTTCCAGAGACAGTTCTGCGCCATGCAGGGTCACAATATGTTTTACGATCGCCAATCCCAGACCGGTTCCACCGGTCCTCTTTGATCGGCTTTTATCTACACGGAAGAACCTTTCGAATACCCTGCTTTGGTATTCCGGAGGGATGCCGATTCCGTTGTCAGATACTTTAAGTATGCGGTCACCCACATAAATATGAATATATCCTCCCGGTCTGTTATAGCGGATTGCGTTATCACACAAATTGTATACTACCTCTTCCATCATGTTTCTGTTTGCTGTGACGAGAGTTTTCTCTCCCTCCAGGCTGATGGAGATATCATGTTCCCGTGCTTTAAACTCCAGCATATCCAGGCAGATTCCGGCAATATCATAAAGGTCCACTTCCTCGGTCTCAAAATCTGACTCTGTCAGAACATCGAATTCAGAGAGCCTCAGGATATCATTGATCAAAGTGAGCAGCCTATCCGCATTTTTATGGATCTCCCCTGCGAATTTCTGTGTATCATCCTCACCCGCCATACCGTTCTCTATCAGTTCGGCGTAACCTGAAATTGAAGTCAAAGGTGTTTTTAATTCATGAGATACGTTTGCTGTGAATTCCTGACGCAGATTTGCATGGTCCAGGATATCATTGTGCTGATTTCGGATATGCTCAATAATGGGCTCCAGTTCGGCATAAGTATGTATCGTCTCGGGATGATTCATGTTGGAGGCGATTGCCTCCACCGGAGCCAGAAGATTAGTTGTCAGTGCCTGGCTGCTAAAGTAGCAGACTACCAGAAGAATCAGGATTACAATCAGGATCAACGGCACTGCATGCCAGAAGATGTTAATAATACTGTGTGATTCTCTGGCGGTTCGGAGGACACTACCGTCTTCCAGACGGACAGCATAATAATAGTTCGTCCGGTTGATGGTGGCAGAACGGCGGACAGAATAACCCTCTCCGTTCTCAATCGCCTTTTCGATCTCTTCCCGGTTCAAATGGTTATCTAACCCTTCAACCCTGGCAACATTATCAAAAATAACATCCCCGTCCTTACTGATTAACGTCAAACGGATACTATCGTTATAAAGCTCAGAAGCATATTTTGACAGAGTCTTTTCATCCTGAATGTTTTCTCTGTCAGAAAGAAGTCTGGTACATATTCTCAGGTTTTCCTTGACTTCTTCCCGAAATACCCGATAACAGGCAAAAGTACAGAAAACTGCCGTCATTAAAATGGCGGCAGATACGATGATCATTATTCTTCTATTGATATATTGTTTCATGATAAGATGTACCCCACATTCCGGACAGTTTTTATATGAGATCCTTCTTCCCCCAGTTTTTTCCTGAGCGATTTGATATGGGCATCCAGGGTACGGGATTCTCCTTCAAAATCTATTCCCCAGATTTTATCCATAAGAACAGCCCTCTTCATTACAATGCCCGCATTGTTCATGAGACAGAGAAGAAGTTCATACTCTTTATAAGTGAGCTCTACCTCCTGATTCTGTATTAAGCAGATTCTCTTGGCAGGATCCAGAAAAATATCACCTTGCTTGATTGTTTCGTCCGATCCTCTTCTTCCACTTCTTCTCAGTAATGCACGGACTCTGGAAACTAATTCCATTACTCCAAAGGGCTTGATGATATAATCATCTGCACCGTTATCAAGAGCTTTTACAGTATCAATCTCAGAAGATTTGGCAGTGATCATGATGACAGGGATGTCTCTGGTTGTCGACGCGGCGCGCAGCTTTTTCAGCACATTCATCCCATCCTCGTCCGGAAGCATGATGTCCAGAAGGATAAGATCAGGAAGCACTTGTTCCAAAGCCTGATAAAAAGGAACCGCCATCTCAAAACCTTTTGTCAGGAATCCATTCTTCGTAAGAGCATAACTCTCAATTTCCCGTATATTCGCATCATCTTCTACGATATATATTGTCTGCATCTAAGTCACCTCCGACAACTCCAGCACTCTGTTATCTCATACTACCATATCAAAACCTGTTTTCACAGGGATAAGATATGATTTTTCGTACTCTTCCATGATTCGGGCATAGTCATCACCCGATATATTCTGTGTATTCCCGTGCATCTCATCAAAGCTCCGGTTCGCTTCCATTCGCTTGATGATATGGAGAGATACATTACCCGCATGAGCACTGATTCGTTCAAAACAGTTTGTCAGGTCAAAAAAGGCTGCCCCGCTATCCGCATTACAGATTCCTTCCTGAAGCCTTGATATATGATGTTCTTTCATAACATCTCTCATCAGTTCAATGATGTCGGATAAGGGTTCTGTCTTTATTACCAACAGACGGTCCCTGGTACGGAATGCCGTAAATAGATTATATAGTGCCTCCTGGGTTGCTTCCATCATCATATCTAATTCCCGCATACCTTTCGCAGAGAAATTGATCTTATTATTCTTCATTTCTCTGGCTATATAGGCTATGTTCATACAATAATCACCGATTCGCTCCAGATCACCGATAGAGTTTAGAATCTCCGCCAACATGAATTTAGCGTCTTCATTGAGGCCTGCCCGGTTTATCCTTATAATGTAAGAAGTAAGCTCCGTCTCACAACGATCCGCAAAATGTTCATTCTTGTCAAGCTGAGCAAATGAACCTTCGTCATATCGGTGAACCATATCGATAGAGGTCCTGAAATTAGTCTCCACCCGGTCTACCATCTGTTCCATGAGCTGACGACACTGTTCCAACGCAATGGCAGGTGTCTGCAGTAATCTCTCATCCAGTTTCTTAAACTCTTTCTCCTCCTCATCCATAGGATCGGTTCCGATAATCCGTCCGGTAAGATTGGCCATATGATTAGAAAAAGGAAGCAATATTAAACTTGTAATCAGATTAAATCCAAGATGAATATTCGCGATATCTCCTCGGTTTACTGTGTGATAGAGAAAAGGTAATCCAACGGTATAATATAAACCATATATCAATATGAAGAAAAAGAAAGCACCAAAGATATTAAAGAGAAGATAGCTTAGGGATACACGTTTGGCTTTCTTATTTGCACCTATAGCACCCAGCAGAATAGTCATACATTTCCCCAGATTCTGTCCGATAATAATCGGAATCGCTGTGGCGAAGGTGACGGCGCCGGTCGCCGATAAAGCCTGCAGGATACCTACAGAAGCGCTGGAGCTCTGTATGATTGCTGTAATAATAAGTCCTGCAGCAATTCCCAGGAGCGGATTCTCAAAAGAGAGAAAGAACTGCTGAAAAGTGGCGGACTCCTTAAGCGGTGCAAAAACCTGCTCCATCATCGTCATTCCATAAAAAAGAACTCCTAATCCGATCAGGATCCCCGCAATGTCTTTCATCTTTTTCTTTTTACTAAACAGAATAATAAACGCGCCGACTCCCACCAACATAGGGGCAAAGGAGGATGGTTTTAACAGTCTCATAAACAGATTTCCCGATCCGATATCTCCAAGCCTCAGAATCTGAGCAGTGGCAGTACTTCCTACATTTGCCCCAAAGACCACAGGGATTGCCTGACCGAGTCTCATTATTCCTGCATTTACAAAACCGATCAACATAATGGTTGTTGCGGCAGAACTCTGGATAATCGCCGTAGCACCGGTCCCCAGAGCCCATCCCTTCACTTCTCCTACCCCTTTCTTTTTGCTGGTAGTCAATGCTTCTAATATACGTTGCAGGCTTCCCCCCGCCAATAACTCCAGGGAAGACCCCATCAAACTCATGCCAAATAAAAAAAGGCCGACTCCTCCGAACAATTGTAAAACCGATAAGACATCCATATGATTCCTCCTCAAAGTAATCCTATTATTATGTCTAATCTACCTAAGAAAAGTGAAAAGAAGGTCTTATCTGTTTGAAATGTATGTAAAATGTTCTTAAAAACAAATTAAAATAGGGTACCGTCTTTCGACAGTACCCTAAATGATGATATTTCTATATCCCCAATTATGGTAATCTGAATATCTATTTGATCTTCACAGCTTTTTTCTTTATGATGCCCAGATAGGTTTTTCCACCGTTACTCTTGTAAGGCTTGATTCCTATATAGTATGTCTTTCCAGATTCGAGACCTTTTATAATATATGACGTTCTGGGGGAGTCCACCATGATAACCCTGGCTTTTTCCAGGTTCTTGTTCCGGGAAACAAGGATTCTGCAGCCTGAAATACCCTTTGTTTTCTTCCAGGAAACCTTTATGGCTTTCTTCTTTCCTTCAAATTTATAATCTTTATCTATATATGAGATCTTCGCAGAGGCTGGCAATCAGCTCGTCTCTGTCCCAGCGTTCCTCTATCGTTTTTATCACCTCATAATCATCAGGACTCAGCTTAAAACTTTGTGCCTGGTTTAGGAATTTGCGTATTGCAATCTCAGGTTCTTCAACAAGGCTAATGCCGCGGCATGGGCCTTCGTCGAGTAGTGCTGCCATAATTCTACTGATGCAAGTAAAACCCTCCTGCGTCAGGCAGCAGTCCAAAAGTGACGCTGCGTCAGATTTGTTCCACGCCTCCAGCGCCGTATAAGGCGGCATCACGCCGTTGTCCACGCCTTCTTTCAGAAACCACTGTCTGATTTCCCAGGTCTCCGGTTCCAGGAACACACATGCATGCACCCTGCCCCAACCATATAAATGTTTTGCAATCTCAAATATCAGGTTGT
>CADBOX010000237.1 GCA_902796415.1 uncultured Lachnospiraceae bacterium | reverse complement strand
TTTGGGTCCGACCCAGCTTGCAGCCATGTGATGGATCGCACATGTATTCTCTGTCACTTTCGTATGCCAGTTGTAAATGTCAAAAGCTGCAAAATAGTCTCTCGGATAGACTTTAGTATTGTCTTTTAATTCCTGATATGCGTCCAGATCCAAATCCAGGCCCCATTCGACAGCCAATTCAGAAATTCTGTCATTTATAGGCGTCACATCATAACTGCCATCTTCCATGATAAAATGATGCTTCCAATAGAATTTCTCAAAAGCCTCGATTAATGGATGGTTCGGAACACTGGCAATAAAAGCAGTTGTCAGGAGCCTGTTGCTTTCAAAACCAAGAACCAGATCGCTGTCTTCCAGATATTTGGAAAAATCCTTGATCACTTCCACATCTGTATCCAGGTAAACACCGCCATATTTTTTAAGTGCGAAAATTCTCACATAATCGGATACAAAAGCATATTTTTTGGATTTATAGGCTTCTTTCACATATTCCGGAGCGGTAGACAGATTAAAATTCTTCTCATTCCATTGACGAATCTTGTATCCTTTTAAAACCCTCCGCCATGTTTGAATATACTGTTTCGTATCATTCGGAAGCTCGCTGCCGCCAAACCAGCAGAAATGTATAATTTTGGGTATCATATTTCAACAACCATCCTGTCTTAATTATTCTTAAACAGTGATCACATAACCTAAGAACTTTGCCCTGGCGAAACCGATTGTGCGAATAGCTTCTTCTGCATACTCCATTTGTTCGTAACCGGCTTTGACTATATAAACAATCCCATCAACACAGTCTGCTGCGCTGAGCAGCTCAATCGTTTGTTCATAGTCAGGTCCATCGATGATCAGCAAAGCCGATTCTTTTAAAGCTTCTTCTATTTGTTGATTCAGCTCTTCCTGAATCTGTACCGTGGTGTTCGACACCTTTGACGAAGCCATTTTAATACTCTGAACCTTTTTCCCTTGATCGGTCCAATCGTGAACCAATTTATCGAGAAGTTCTGTTTGTCCGCGTTTCTTATACCCTCCCGTAAACAGAAGGGTTCTAACCTGCTGCCGCTCTATAGCATCTTCCAGCTGTTTCCTGAACTCCGAAAAGGCCCCGTTATACTCATTTAAATTATGTGGCAGCACATGTTTCGGCTGTTTCTTTGAAGACGATTTTCTTGTTTTCGGAAGACTCCCTAAACACGGAAGATCCGTTATTTTAGCCATATCCTCCGAAGCTTCAATATCGTGTTGCCAAAGTGTTATAAGAAAGATAATGCCAAGATATGCCAAAATCCCCCCGATTACACCTGCGCCGACCCATATAAGGGGTGATGTCATTTCCTCATGTATAATTTCTGTCCGCTCAGATGTTTCCAAGACTCTTAGTTCAATATCGCCCAGCGTTGTGAATAAAGCTGTTGGCAGACAATGAATCACCGCGTCCCTAAGCTGAATTGCCTCTTCCATGGTGTCAGATACAACGTAGATTCCTCCCATGTTGGTACCATATACGCTGTTCCAGTTGACTTCTCCCGGAATGACCCGCCCCAATTCTTCTTCAAGAAGATAATACATGTATTCACTTTTTATGACCGTCTGGAAAGCGTCTGACATCTGTGCAAAATAATCTTCTCTTATCTCCGAATTGCCATAATTAAATGAAAGGTTATCTGAAAGAGTAACGCCGACAACCAAAGATGCTTCCGCGGTGGATTGTTCCTTCACCATAGCACCTGACAGCAGCTTCATACCGACTGTCAGACACACGATCATCGGACAAACCAGTAAAAGATTCCGGCGGGCAAGTCTTAAAAAAGTTCTGATATAGACGGTTAAATCAATATAGTCCGCTTCATTAATCTGTTTTTTCAGTGTTTCGTTTTTTTTCATTTTTCCTATAAGCGTATCACTCTAAAACCCAAATAGAACGCACCCTGCAAAGTATGATTCACTATTTTGAAGATCATTCAACATTTGATCTACTTTGAAATAATCAGCATCTTCTTGCCGGCATAAAGCGATTGAAGCATCAACAGCTTCCTTCCATATCTGTACATGATGAGGTAGATCCCATGCGGTTCCATTTATAAGGATAATGTCCGCGTATTCCAGACAATCGGACAATATACGCCTTATGTCATCAGCCGAATAAGAAGGATCTGCATCCGTGTTGTCCTGCCCCAACTGAATACAATGTACTTTCAACTCTTCGCTGTAAAACATTGCATCTTTAACTGTGCATTTTTGCTGCAGAACATCCTGCAGGGTATACTTTTCCATTTGATCAGATGGATCAAGTCCGGGAGCACTTTCATACTGCCCGGCTTCTGTTCCTATAAGAATAACCTTCTCATTTTGTTCAGCCAACTCCCTTGCTAATTCCGATATAACAGGACTCGCTCCTTCATTATCAGTATTAGATGTTACAAGCAGTGTTTTTTTATCGCACTTATGGAGCACCTGCTTGATCTCAATAGAAAGCTTTTTAATTGGTTCCTGGATACTTTTCTTTGAAAGGAACCCTTTTATGTTTTTTGCTCCGGAACTAATATACGGTAATGAAAAGAATCGGATATTTTTGTATCTCTTTCTTATACAGCGTTCCGTCTTATATGTTGTCTTGGCAGCATACATTAATAATAACAATCCCGCCATCATCAATCCCGAGAGCAAACAGAGACGCGACCGATTCGCGCGAATTTTTGAACCTCCATCAAGATGCGGGGCTCTGGGTCCAAGTATGGTTTTAATCTCCGTAGCCACGGTCAAATTCCCTGAAAACTGGGAATAATACTCTAGTGCGAGACGGATTCCCTCAAATGCGTTTTCCGGCCTGCTGCTGGTTGCATGCAGTATCAATAAATCTGTATTGGGGACTTGCAGGCTGTCAATGGTGCAATCCTCCATGGATGAGTATTGATTATGAAGCCCTGTCTGGAACAGATCACTATTGAGCACAGAAACGATGACACTGGTCTTTGAAGACAGGTCCGAAACGCTTTCTATTGTATGATAGCGATAGGATGAAGTTGATGGGTAAACGGCTGCAACTGCTGTTGACGTGTAACTGGGTGTATATGTCCGCTTATCCACAAGGGTCAGGCCCAAATATGTAATGATCATGACAGCTATGATCATCCAGAAATTTCTGAAAAATATTCTGCAGAATTTCCTGGGATCGAATCCACCCCAGCGAAAACTATCTGTCATATCAAACTCCTTAATCTGTAACAATAACTGTCAGCCATGTTAATCCGGAAGCACTTCCATATATTTCATCTCTGTATTTTTGGATCATATATCTGACTTCATATATACCAGCTTCTGAAGTGTCAACATTTGATTCTATTTCGATTCCCCAATCTTCCCGGGGAACCAATTCCTCTGTCTGGCTGAACTCAACTTCTTTCACATAAACTTCGGGATCAAATCGCTCGCCTGATTTGATATAGATCAGATTTTCATTCAAACGAATTTCCATCCCGCTAATTGTTCTCTTAATGATATGAACCGGCAGATCATAAGTTGCGGTATCACCAAAGCTGTTTGTTAATGAAACAGAGGTTATATAGTCACCGACTTTGCCATAATCGATATCACTGCTGTCTATCAGTACATGTTTCACATCGCCATCTAGACGGTCTCTTCCGTAGATTCGATACACGATATCACCATTGGAAGCATTCCTCACATAAAACACCAGAGGGCTTGATAAACCTACTGTCGGAGAACTGTAGTCAGAAAAAACAACTTCTCTTTTATATCTCCCGCATTTGTCATCACTGTCAAAAACGTAATACTCTATTTCTGAAACGCCCTTTTCTGTGAAAGGCGAGAGTTTCCCGGGTAAAATGCTGTCAGTAATATACCCATCCTCAGTATCATATGCAGTCAGGCCTTCCAAAAGGTCCTCTCTGGTATAATCGCAAGATACAGTAAGCGGATCCATGCTGCTGTTGATAATGGGAGCTGATCCACTTGTCTCTTTCTCCTGAATTCCCAATACGATTGTCATAATAATAGTAAGTATCAGGAAAAAGATTAATAATCCTTTAATCAGCTTCATTTATGGTTCTCCCTTGTTTTTCCATATAATGAATACATTTTTATTTGATATATAACATTTTGTAGCTTTTTCTTTTCAGGAACCATAATACGACGCCATAGAGAAGAGTGTTCTTTTTGCCGGGAATCAGCCATTTGTAGCCAACATTATGCAAGGCTTTTTCCATGTAAGGTTCCTCTGCATTTCTTTTTGTATATCTCAGTCTGGCAGTCCTGCTTTTCTCTTTAAAAATACGAAGGTATAGACATTCTTCTATAAATTTTCTCACTAAGAAAGCCGATATTTCTTCTTCCAGTGTATTCTCCAGCCCCTGGCTCAATACATACTGCATCATCCATTTTCGTAAAAATCGATTATTACCAATCATTTTTACAGTCACTTTTCTGGATGCAGAATCAGGGGTGGCTCTGTAAAAATATGCAATCTTCTGTACTGCATATATTTTGTCTGTATTGCAATAAACCTGAAAAACAAATGCTGTATCCTCACTCAAAATGAGTTTTTCCGGAAACCTGATCTTTTTATCATCCAGCAATCTTTTTCTATACAGTTTTCCCCAACAGGTCCAGATCGACATATTATCCAGAGTAGAGTACTCAAGTATTTGCTTTTCATATTTACCAAATTCCAAGACTCCACGTCTAAGCAAATCTGAATCTACGTGTATTAATGCCTCTGATACAGACGTTTCATTACTGGTGATCTCATTCAGGTAACTATAACGAAACAGGACTACATCTATATCTGAATTATCTTTCAGTTTTCCAGCCATGTGGACTATAGATGGATCTATACAATCATCTGAATCAAGAAACGTGATCCAGTCACCTTTAGCCAGGCTGATTCCATAATTTCTGGCTTTTGATACTCCTGCGGTTTCCATCTGAACTGCTTTTACTGCTTTGTTTTTTTCAGCATATTCTTGACAGATTTCCCAGGAGTGATCTGTAGAACCGTTTTCTACAAGAATAATCTCATCATCAGTATTAATCTCAGGAAGTACACTGCCTAAACATTCAACAAGGTATTGTTCAGTGTTATGAACCGGAATAATAATAGATAGACCCATATTTTAACCTTCCACAAGAAGCTGTTTCATTATGATTTGTGAAACAGATCTTAAAACCGGTTTACTTTGCGCTCACATTCGTAGATTTTTTTCTACTATCACTAAACATGCCGCTCACAAGAGCGGCAGTCTGAATTCTAAATCATTTCAAAGCGGCATTAACAATGAAGATTATCATATGCTTATGCCGCCATGCGACCAAATCTTTTTAGAGTGAAAAAACGCATTCAGTATTAAAAAAGGTATTTAGGCGTTTTTTCACTCTCTTTTTAAAGGGATGTGTATCACTGTAGTTAATGGAAACCTCCCAGCAGTTGTCAGAAGCACCATTCTCTACCAGGACGATCTCATCTCCTTCCAGGTTCTGAAACACTGATTCCAAACACTCC
>CADBOX010000236.1 GCA_902796415.1 uncultured Lachnospiraceae bacterium | reverse complement strand
AGCTCTGCAGGATCATTGCCTTTATACATAAATGGGATATAAGACTGTCCTATCGTGTCCCGGGAAAAATATTCCCAGACGAACAGGCGGTCATCTTTAATCTGGACAGAGCGGCTGTCATTAAGATCATGAGAAAGAACAGGCACAGAACCTTTAATTCTGACCGGGAGGCAGATGCAGAGTAATAGGAAGACATATTTTGAGGACAGTCGATCTGTATCGGCTGTCTTTTTGCTTACGAGTATATGATTCGCACTCCTGTGTGATACAATAAATGGTATATATTGTGTAACAGAATAAAGTGAGTTATTCCGATACGCTTCCCCGATGGGGTGCGCTGTTTTGTGATTAAAAAAGATAGATGTTATGAGAGGGCAGCATTATGGCAGAACATCAAAATACATGGCTTATAACGTGGAATAAAAATGGATTTGAATGGGATGATTACAAAGAAAGCTGTGAAGAGACCAAAGCCGGACATGCACAGAAACTATCATGGACTTGTACCAGCACTAAACCGGCTATAGGGGATGAGGTATTCCTGATCAAGCTGGGAGACCACCCCCGGGGGATGATCGGTCATGGGACTGTAGTGCATGAAAGTTACGAAGCGGAACATTATAATCCCCAAAGAGCAAGACAGGGGGATGTGGCCAGATATATCGGAATAGAATTTGACTGTCTGCTTGATTATGAAAAGGACCGGATCTTATCTCAGGAAGAACTAAATAACAATTGCTCTGCGCAGCACTGGAGTCCACAGAATTCCGGGATTTCAATTAAGGACGAAGTCCTTCCGACATTACATAAATTATGGAAAGAGGTAACAGAGGGTGATAATAACGATGGGTTCTGGCCGTCTCCCGAAGAGTATCCGGTCAATTTAACAAAGGATGATTGGAAACGATTTATACAAGAAGTAGAAGCTCCTGATCATCGCGGCTGCATGCGGGTACTTGCCTGTTTTGTTGATATTGGAGGCACAGCGTCTCCCAAGACTCTGTCGGATAAGTACAAGGGTCATCCATCCGTATATACAGGCAGTGTGTTGAACACGAGCAAGCGGGCCCTTAAATATTTCAGTATGGAACCATGTCCTGATGGTGATACTCAGAGACTTTTCCCTATCGCGTTTTTGGGGAGAGTTGGTAAAGATGTTAACCCCGGGGCATACGAATACAAAATGCGACCAGAGCTGCTGGAAGCACTAAAAGAGATGGACTTATCAGGGATAAATCTCATGTACGATAAAGAGGGTGGTGGTGAAATGACAAATACAAAGTTTGATCATAACATGATCTTATATGGGCCTCCCGGCACTGGAAAAACATATAACTCAGTGAATTATGCAGTAGCTATCTGTGAGAACAAAGCGGTCGAAGAAGTAGTGAATGAGCCTTATCAGGACGTTTTGCAGAGATACAGAGAATTTCAGGCAAGTGGCAGGATTGCTTTCACGACATTTCATCAATCCTATGGGTATGAGGAGTTCATTGAAGGAATCAGGCCGGTTATGGCTGATGGTGACTCTGAGGGAGGTCTTAATTATGTGATTCGGGATGGGATTTTCAAACAGCTATGTAAAAAAGCAGAAGGTATTTCATCGTTTGGAGAAGAAGAGAAATCAGTCAAAAAAACTTCTGAACGCAGGTATAAAGTTTGGCTTGTTAATCTTGAAGACAGTAAACGTTTCAATCTGAAAGAGAAATGTTTTAGTGATTTTGAGATACGCTTTGTCATTCCAAACGGGGGATCATGGATCAGAGACCAGGTTAATAGAATGGGAAAATATGATCTTATACTCTCCTATTCAGGGAATGGTTATATCATAGATGGGATTGGATTGATTGATGATGATGAAGCCTTCGTAGATAATACACAGAAAGATCTTCATATAGTAAGAAAAGTCACATGGATAGATACTAACGTAACAATTGATATGAAGTTGATTCTGCATGGGGAAAGCATTTTTCGCTCTTTCAGGGTCCTGGAGGTTAATAACACACGACCAAAAGAAGTACTTGATCTGATAGCGCCTGATGACATTGAGAAGAGCGAGAATAAAATTGCAGAATATATGACTGATAACCTTCCTCATGTGATCATCATAGATGAGATCAACAGGGGAAACATATCCAAAATATTTGGAGAATTAATCACACTGATCGAGGATACGAAGAGAGCTGGCGCAACGGAAGCAATGGAAGCTATTTTGCCCTATTCAGGAGAGGAATTCTCTGTACCAGACAATGTTTATATTATT
>CADBOX010000235.1 GCA_902796415.1 uncultured Lachnospiraceae bacterium | reverse complement strand
GCCGGTTGGCAACCCCTCTTTATTTATGGTATGATGTATACCAGTAACAGTCACAAAAATACAGGATAAGGATATATCTGTCATGAGTTTATATGCAATCGGTGATCTGCATCTGCACTATCAAACTGAATTAAAGGCGCCGGGACAACTGAGAAACCGGGTGTGGAGAAAGCATGAAGAGAAATTCCGAAAGAATTGCGGGAAACTGCTGAAAGACGAGGACACCTTGGTGCTTGTGGGGGACCACAGTTGGGGAAGAAATCTGGATGAATGCCAGATGGATCTCCAATACATCTGTGATCTGCCGGGCAGGAAGATCCTGATCCGGGGCAATCACGATATGTTCTGGGATGCCAAGAAGACCAGGCAGTTAAACGAGCTGTATAAACCCAGGATTCATTTTCTGCAGGATAGTTATGAAACCTATCGGGATTATGCACTGGTGGGGACAAAGGGTTTTACTTTTGAGGGACCCTACTATATCGACCGGAGGAACCGGATCGTGGGCTGGGACGAGGAAGCAGAAGCCCATGCCAGGAAGCTGGTGGCAAGAGAACTGCAGAGGCTGAGAAATTCCTTTGAGCTGGCCCGGGCGGATGGGTATGATAAGTTCATCATGTTCCTGCACTATCCGCCGACGAATATTATGGAGAGATACAGTGCGTTCACCCAGATGGCAGAGGAGTATGGCGCAGATCAGGTGATCTATGCCCACAGTCATGGGGAGGCAAGATTTCATGACAGCATCCACGGACTGTACCATGGAGTTAATTATCAACTGGTTTCCGGAGATTATCTGCGCTGGATGCCGCGGAAGATATTAGATTAAATGTGAGGTAGAATAATGTTTTCTTATATCTGGCCCATAGGCCTGGTTGTATTTTCAAATGTGATGTATCAGATTTGTGCCAAATCCACTCCGGAAAGTATAAATCCCCTGGCTTCCCTCACGATAACCTACGCAGTGAGTGCCATCGTATCGGGAATTCTTTATTATGTATTGAATAAAGGAGGGAATCTGGCAAGAGAGTATTCTCATCTAAGCTGGTCTTCTTTTGTCCTGGGTGTTGTAATCATCGGTCTGGAAGTGGGATGGATCTATGCTTATAAGGCAGGATGGCAGGTCAGTACGGGAATGGTCGTACAGAGCTCCTTTTTGGCGGTGGCCTTATTACTGGTGGGTTATCTGCTCTATCATGAAGCCCTCAATCCCAGCAAAGTGATCGGTGTACTGATCTGTCTGGTGGGTCTGTATTTCATCAATCGTTAATTAGCAGGGGGTCAGACCCCATTACATGTTTTGTAATGGGGTCTGACCCCCTGAATGGAATGATTATCTGATTAATTCCATGCCCCAGTCTGCATGGGCGGTAATGATGCGGCCTACCCCGATCATATCGGCTTTCTGCTCCTGAAGCAGTGCTTCCGCATCTTGCACTGTCTTCACGCCTCCCGTCAGGAGGACCGGGATGTGGACTTCTTTTTTTACTGCCTCGGAGATGTCTCCGAAATATCCCGGATAAGTGTGACCTTTTCTCATAAAGCAACAGGTACCTCCGGAGATATCGATCAGGTCGACTCCGGCCTGCTCAAACCGTTTGCAGGCTTCCACCGAGTCGGCAATGGTAGTGCCGCCGGTGGTGTAATCGCAGCCTCCCAGACGAAGGGCAAAGAGGGATTTGTCCCCGATGACTTCCCGGATGCCTTTGATCAGCTCCATGTGGATCCGGGTCCTGCCTTCGATGGTATAACCGTTGTATTCATCGGTTCTCTTATTTGTGATGGGAGAATAAAACTGGTCCAGCATATAGGCGTGGGCAGAATGAAGATTGATCCCGTCATAGCCTGCCTTCACGGCTCGCTCGGCTGCCCGGATATAATATCCCTCCAGGTCATGGATCTCATTTACGGTGAGAGATCTGGGCAACTCGGGATTTGGCTTGGAATTGGGCCATCCGCAAGGCACACTGATATTGGAGGAGCTGACAGGTTGAAGCCCGGTTACTTCCCTGCTGGCGCCGCAGCCGGCATGGCTGATCTGGAGGATAGCCACACTGCCATTATTGTGAATAATGTCACAGATTCTTTTCAATCCATCGATATCGGAGTCTCTCGATGCGGACATCTGGGTGGCGCTGGCCATTCCGTCTTTTCTGACGAAACAATGTTCCACAACCACCAGGCCGAACCGGCCTCCTTTGGTTCGGTCTTCATAATGCTTCTCCGTCTCCTTGGTGACCTTTCCGTCCACACAGGTCTCGCTGTGGATGGGAGCCTTCACCATGCGGTTCTTTAATGTGAAATTACCTACTTTTATCGTATCTTTTATTAACATCTGTCTCCTCCTGCACCTATGATCCTGGGTGTCAAGTCATTTAAATCTAATATCCTATATTAGATAATAGTATATCGATACATTTTCTGCTTGGAATAATAATCCCTATAAATTATAGATATTGATACATGATTGCCCCTGATATAGATATTGATTTTTCTGAATTTTATTCGCAAAAAAGGCTTGACAGGAATTCAATTATGTATTATTGTACTAAGTAGTTAATACAACAATACAATAATACAGTTGATAAAAGGATTTGTCCATACGGAGTAAGCAGAAAGGAGGGCGCTGATGGATTGGAATTTTAAGAATGGGATTCCCATCTACAGTCAGATCGTGGATGAGATGACCATGCG
>CADBOX010000234.1 GCA_902796415.1 uncultured Lachnospiraceae bacterium | reverse complement strand
TATAAATGAGCGGTTCTCTTAATGTCAACAGATATTATCTTTAGCAAACATATTAATAAATAATTACTAAAAAACTATACTGTTTCACGTAATTTATTTACATATGTAAATAAATTTAGAAAAAAAGGGGGTCAGACCCCCTTTGGGGGTCTGACCCCTTAGTCTCTGAAGTTATCAACTATTGTGTTCTACTGCGCTATGTACGATTTCTCTCATCTGAGGCCATGCCTTCATGTAGAGATCCATGTAGAATTTGTACTTCTCGTGATTCTCCATGTTAGGAGTAAAGGTCTTGTCTACGCGAACCAGTGTTTCAGCTGCTTCTTCGAAGTCTTTGAATAATCCTGCACCAACGCTGGCGATAATGGCATCACCAAGACATCCTGCACTCTGGTTCTCAACAGTTGTGTACATCGGAACACCGATGATATCACAGTGCATCTGCATCCAGAAATCGGAGGTACAGATACCGCCTGCTGCGTAGATCTCTTTTACGTCGTAGCCGGCTTCTTTCATGCTGACGATACAGTGGTTTGCACCATAAGCAACACCTTCGTATACGGCTCTGGCGATATGAGCTGTGGTTGTACCGATGGATAATCCCCAGAAGATACCACGGGCCTTGGAATCTGCATAAGGAGCACGGTTACCCTGGAAATCGGAATTCATTACAACACCTTCACAGCCGATCGGGATCTGGGAAGCTTTCTCTGTGATCAGATCATAGATATTCATCTCACGCTCTGTAGCTTCCTGCAGCCAGGAACCCGGAAGAAGGTTATTTCTGAACCATGTAAGGATTGCGCCGGAGGATGTCTGTCCACCCTCAAGGAGGCTGGTTCCTTCATACATACAGTTAGGATATGTTCCGTTAACGCCATCCTCATGGAAATCTGTCTCAGACAGACCTAACAGACAGCTGGAAGTTCCGCCGATCAGAGTCATGCCGTTTGGCTTAACACCGCCTACACCGAACATACATGCATTACAGTCTGCAGTTCCTTCTACAACGATGGTCTTCTCGGAAAGACCGAATTCTTTAGCTGCTTCCGGGCTAACCGGTCCGATTACAGCGCCTACAGGAAGGATTTCTTCCGGAACTTTGTCAAGGAAATCGCCGATGCCAACTGCTTCTAACAGATCCTTCGGATATCCACCGTTTCTGTCATCATAGTTCCAACGGAAAGCAGCGATGGATTTACAAACGGTAAGTTTGCCGGTTAACTGAAGATTCAGCCAGTCTTCAAAATCAAAGATGGTTTTTGCTTTGTCCCATACTTCCGGCTGGTTCTTCTTGGTCCACATTAATTTCGGGATCATGGTATCTGCACGGAAACTTGGTTTGTAGAATCTGGTAGCCGGGTAAGCGTCACGAATCTTATCGATTTCTGCTGCCTCTGCTGCTGCACGAACGTCAGGCCATAACATCGGCTTACGAACAGACTGATTGTTCTCATCTAAGAATACGATCGTACTTGTGGTGGCATCACAGGTAACGGCAACGATATCATCAGGATTCACGCCGGATTTCTTGATTGCACCTGGGATGGCTATCTTCAGTGCCTCATACCAGTCTTTATCATCCTGCTCTGCCCATCCGTTCTGAGGATAGGTTGTGGGGTACTCAGCGATATCATAGGCCCTGTTCTGTCCTCTAAGGTCAAAAATCGCAACACGCACACTACCGGTTCCACAGTCAATACCCATTAAGTATTTCATCTTGTAACTCCTTTCTACATATATGTGTGTAGTTTATCATTTCCCAATCTGGGGGTCTGCCAAAGCAGTCCGTCAGACTGATTTAGTTCATAAATGCTTTCACAGACTCATAGACACCTTTGCCGTCAAGTCCGTATTTCTCCAAAAGTTTTACGGCAGGTCCGGATTCGCCAAACACATCATTGACACCGATACGTTTTACCGGAACCGGTGCATTCTCGGAAAGTACTTCGCAGACTGCTCCGCCCAGTCCTCCGATGATGGAGTGTTCCTCCACGGTAACAACCTTGCCGACCTCTTTTGCTGCTTTGATGATCAGTTCCTCATCAATCGGTTTGATGGTGTGGATGTTGATTACTTTTGCATCGATACCGTCTGCCTCCAGCAGTTTGGCTGCTTCCAGAGCAGAGTTCACGCAAAGACCTGTGGCAATGATGGCCACATCCTTGCCGTCCCTTAAAGTCACACCTTTGCCAATCTCGAACTTGTAATCCTCTCCATCGTTGATTACCGGTACAGCGAGACGTCCGAATCTGAGATAGACAGGACCTTCCATCTCATAGGCAGCTCTTACTGCTGCTTTTGCTTCCACGTCGTCCGAGGGGTTGATGATCGTCATGCCGGGAATCGTACGCATCAGAGCAATATCTTCGTTGCACTGATGGGTAGCTCCATCCTCACCTACAGATATTCCGGCATGGGTTGCCCCGATCTTCACATTGAGATGCGGGTAGCCGATGGAATTACGAACCTGTTCAAAAGCACGGCCTGCGGCAAACATGGCAAATGTGCTGGCGAAAGGAACCAGACCGGTGGTTGAGAGACCAGCAGCGATACCCATCAGGTTTGCTTCCGCGATACCACAGTCATAAAATCTGTCAGGAAATGCTTTCTTGAAAGTTGCGGTTTTGGTTGCGCCTGCCAGGTCAGCATCCAATACCACCAGGTTATCGTGTTCCTTACCAAGTTCAGCCAGTGCATTCCCGTAACTATCTCTCGTCGCAATCTTCTTTACTTCTGACATAATGATTCCTCCACTTTTTTCAGATCTTCCATCGCAATCGCGTACTCTTCATCATTCGGAGCCTTACCATGCCATCCTGCCTGGTTCTCCAT
>CADBOX010000233.1 GCA_902796415.1 uncultured Lachnospiraceae bacterium | reverse complement strand
CCCGGGTTACGTCCTACTGCAGAAGCGCCGTATCCGGCTGCGATTCCCTGACCGACACCGGGTCCGATACCGGCGATTACCGCAAGACCGGCACCTATTGCGGAACAACCTAAGACAAATCCTTCGTTGGTAATCTGTGACATCATAATGAAAATCCTCCTTAAATTATAAATAGTCTGATAAATGAATTATTTTTCCTCTGTGACAGTTAATCTGCATATTTATCCTGGATAAATGTCATAGTCAGCATTCCGAATACGAAGGTCTGGATGGCTCCGGAGAACAGATCCAGATAGGTATGCAGAAATGCCGGGATACCTATCCTCAAGAGCATCGGTATCAGGCTGTAATACAGACCCAGCATGATGGTTCCCGCCAGTACATTTCCAAACAAACGCAAAGACATGGAAACCGGTGTCGCGAATTCACTGATCAGATTCACAGGGAAAAAGATGGGGAATGGTTCGAACAGGTCTTTGATGAATTTGATTCCTTTACTCTTAATCCAGGCGTATTCGATCATAACAAATGTAATCAACGCCAGGGCCAGAGTCGTCGCATAGTCTGCGGTCGGCGCTCTCAGCCCAAACAGGCCGGAGATATTGCTGAGCAGAATAAACGCCATCATGGTCTCCACATAATTGAGATATGCGGGTGCATGCTGGTGCATATTGCTGTAGACCATGTTATCCAATGTCTCCACGATCAGTTCCACCGCATTCTGCACACCGTTGGTCTGGCCGGTCTTATAGGCCTTCATGACATAGTGTCTGGCAAATAAGATCAACAGCATCATAACCAGGCAGACGATGACGGTGGTCACCATGGTGGTATTGATGGAGAGGTCTTGTCCGAACAGTTTAAACTCATAGTAGCTGTGTATGTAAAAATCCACGTCGCCACCAGAGCTTAAAAGCACTGCGCTTCCCATATATTCACCTTCCTTTCCTTCGTGATATATATATATATAAGTCCGATGCCATGCAGGGACTTATAGTCCATTATTTCATATGCCGGTCCCGCCGGCATAAGGGTCTGGTTATATACACATTTGTATATACATGCAGATGGGCAGCTATCTTCAATCCGATCATCCCGATGACTACACCGGGAAAGCTGATCTGGGAGTACTTTAGCCCCAGCCATGCTGCAAAAACCATAACAATCATTCTTAACAAACTGTACAAAATGGAGCTTCTGGTGGCTCCCATCCGGTCCATGGTCAATACGTGGCGAATGCCCGCAGCCATGCTGATGGCACAGCCAATGGCCACAATGGTGCCGATCAGAAGTCCCAGACTGTAGCTTCCTTTATTGGGCACCAGGATGAGGCCAAGCAGTTCAAATACCAGGCTGTAGACCAGGCAGCCGAAGATCAGATCCAGCAAGGTCTCATTCGTATTCTCAAACCATTTCCTAATCCGGTTCATGATGTGGCTCCTTATCATTCCCAGGGATTCTCCGGTTTGCTCTCCGGCTCGTCATCCCAGTAGGTATCCTCCGGTTTTCCGGCCTGATCACCATCCCGGACATGATCCTTCATGTCGGAATCCGATTCAATACCTGGATAATCGTCTTCCAAAGTGCTGCTCTTCAGAGAAGTAAATCTTCTTATTATATGGTAGCAACTCCGGAATCCGGCCATAATACCGATGACAAGGAAGACAAGAATCAGGATATCTATCCCTGTCTTTCCTGCTACCAGAGAGCCCAGCCATCCACAGAAGAAGATTGGCACCATCATGGTGATACCAAGCTGTGAAATCAGAAGCAGCATCCGGAGAGGGAACTTATCTCCTTCCTTTCTCATGGTATGATCAGCTCCAGAATCAGTCGGTCAGCCGCCGCTTCCATGGCCTGCTTGGTCAGTTCATAGCAGACCTCATATCCCTCCTTGGTGTCTTCCGCCACATCGGGAATCTCCTCCTCCATATCGATGAAGGTACCCAGGAACATGCAGGTGGTATTCACCTCAAAATGATCCCGGATATGCTCGGATTCGGACCTGCTCATGGTCAGGATCAGGTCCGCATTATCAATGTCTTCCTGGGTCAGTTCTGTGGAACGCTTGCTCACGTCCTCACATCCGTGTTCATAAAGTACCGCCGATGCCTTTGGCGAAATCGGCTCAGAGAATAATACGATGGAACCCCTGGAGATAACATTCACATTTTCAATGTTTTTCTGTTGGAATATCTTCTTTAATATGGCTTCTGCCAGAATACTTCTGGTCAGATTGCTCTCTCCGACCAGAATGATGGTATAATCACTCACCCTACCACCTCCTGATAACTTTAGGCTTCATCAGGTGGAGCATCATGCTCCATCTGATGATTTTAGGCTTCGTCAGCTGAGATCACGCGGTATCCCGCCGCCTTCAGCATTCGGTTCATGATGGCATCCCCCATAGGTTCCGTAAAGAAACTCTCCGAGTAAATATATTCGGCACCGGATTCGTCCATCTCCCGCAGCACCCGGTAGAGATTGGCAGCCACGGTTTCTGTGTGCTCTCTGGACCCGATGCTTTTGATAATACCTGTGGGATATTGGCTAAGAGTGTCATCTGTTGCGATGATTCCCACCCGGTAGCCTTGTGTCTGTTTATTCTGTGTCAATTCATTGATCTTGCGGATAACATTCTCCGTCTTGCCTTCCACCAGGATCATCTGCCCCTTGGGGGCATAATGACGATATTTCATACCCGGTGCTTTGGCTACGATGCCTTCCTGTCTCTCCCGTCCGGCGATAGCCGGATCCAGCTCCGCCTGGCCAATCACATCAGCGATATCTTCCTTGCTGATGTATCCCGGCCGCAGGATCACCGGACAGTCTCCCGTCATGTCCACGATGGTGGATTCGATACCGATGCCCACAGCTCCCCCGTCAAGAATCATAGGAATCCTGCCCTTCATATCCTCATAGACATGCTCTGCCAGAGTGGGGCTGGGCTTGCCGGATACATTGGCGCTGGGTGCGGCGATGATTCTCCTGCTCTTCCGGATGAATTCCCTGGCGTCAGGGTGGGAGGGCATGCGGATTGCCACCGTGTCAAGTCCTCCTGTGGCTCTCGAAGGAACCGTCTCTTTCTTAGGCAGAATCACCGTCAGAGGTCCCGGCCAGAATTCCTCCATGATCTTTCTGGCATCCGGGCTGACCTCCCTGGCAATCTCATCCACCTGCTTCATATCCACGATATGAAGAATCAGCGGATTATCCGAGGGACGACCCTTGGCCTCATAGATGCGGGCACAGGCGTCCGGATTCATGCCGTCGGCCCCCAGGCCATAAACGGTCTCCGTGGGAAATGCCACCAGGCCTCCCCGACGGATGATCTCCCCCGCTTCTTCCATGGCATATTCCCTCTCCACCTCGGAGATCGTCCCGAGATCTATATAATCTGTATGCAATAAACTCACCTCAATGTTTCAATATGCATTATACTTCATTCTATCATTCCTCGCATTAAAATGCTATTAAAACTATTGTTATTTCATGAAAAACCTTATTTCTCACATAAGAATAACAGAAAAATACGACACCTCAGGAGGTCCTGAGGTGCCTGGTTGGTAGAAAATAATAAACTGCCTTGCGATGATTTTACTGTATTACGAATCATATCATATTTTCCAATATTTGACAATACATATTTTTTTGGATATATTATCAGGAAATATTGACACTTTACAGTTTACGAATTAATGTATATACTATACACACCATGAATTCAGATAGGTTTAATCTAAGTGGCGAACAGCGTAACCGGCTGTCAGTCACCTGTAGAAGGATGTGATAAATTTGAAGATTGAGAAACTGAATGACAATCAGATTCGTTGTATCCTGAATAAAGAAGACCTGGAGCAGAGAGAACTGCGGCTTTCCGAGCTGGCTTACGGATCCCCCAAAGCCAAAGCCCTCTTCCGTGATATGATGGAGAAGGCTGCCGCCGACTGCGGGTTCGAAGTGGATAATATCCCTCTCATGATTGAGGCGATCCCGGTTTCTCTGGATTGTCTGATCCTGGTCGTGACCAAGGTGGAGGATCCGGAAGTGTTGGATACCCGTTTCTCCCGCTTTTCCTCCATGGCTAATGAGGAAGATATGGAGGATCTGGAGGAAGATGAAGAGGACATTCCTTTTGAGATGGAAGGTCTTCCCTTCCATTCTGATTCCCCACAGGACGGCCCGGATTCCCTTGAAGACAAGGAAAACGGTTCCGTAGATGTCCTCGAGACATTTAATAAGGCCATCGCTGCTGCCAAGCAGGGCTACCTGAACAAACAGCCTAAAGCTGAAACTCCTCAGCCCAGATCAGACCAGGTATACGCCTTCCTGTCTCTCGATGAAGTGATCAAGGTCAGTGGTTTTCTGGCTCCTTTCTATCAGGGGGACAGCAGCTTGTATAAGGATACGGTACAGGGAGTGTATTACCTGACTCTCCTTCGCAATGGAACGGATCAGAAACTCTTTGACCGGGCTTGCACCATCTGTGTCGATCACTCAGAGAGCATCGATACTACTTATGCCTCTTCATTCTACTTTAAAGAGCACTTTAAGCCGATCCTGGAATCGAATGCCTTAAAGACTCTGCAGGAAATTAACGGAAAAGGATGATCCTTTGTCAAAAAGAGGGTATAGAGAAAAACCTCCGGTTTTTCTCTATACCCTCTTTTATCGTTCTAATTTCGCGAATGATCGCTGTGCTCTATTACTGCTGAGCAAGATAGTCGTTGATTGCTTTCAGTACGGAGTCTGCATCCATTCCATGAACCATGCAAGCCTCTTCCAGAGACTCCATAGCGGAAGACGGGCAGCCTACGCAGTGCATACCTGCACCCATGAGGATAGCGGCGATTCCCATATCCATCTGAAGCATCTCACCGATCAGTGTCTTCTTTGTGACCTGTGCAGCCATGACAGTATTCCTCCTATGTGTCAATATTATTCCCTTAAATAAGAGTCAGATGTCAGTATAAAACATCTCATCCGAAAATGCAAGTTCTAACTTGACTGTCACATCTTTATCTTCTTATTCGTCCATGGTTTTCAGAAGGTTGATCAGCTCGATAGCGCCAAGAGCACACTCGTAGCCCTTATTACCTGCTTTGGATCCTGCACGCTCGATGGCCTGTTCGATGTTTTCTGTGGTGATCACTCCGAACAATACCGGCATCTTAGCTTTCAGACTAACCTGAGCGATACCTTTAGCGGCCTCGTTGCAAACCAGGTCATAATGGCTTGTTGAACCACGGATAACAGATCCTAAAGCGATGATCGCATCATATTTTCCGGAGTCAGCCATCTTCTGGCAGATAAGGGGAAGTTCAAATGCGCCGGGTACCCATGCTACGTCGATGTTCTCTTCCTTGATGCCGTGACGAACCAGACCGTCCAGGGCTCCCCCTAATAATTTGCTCACGATAAATTCATTAAATCTCGGGCATACGATACCGATTCTCTCTTCTCCGCCTACTAATTTTCCTTCTAAGATATTTACTGCCATGATATTCCTCCTGTTTTATTTGTTATATTTTATGTTTTATGTTTATATTACCTGCAAATTGAATTCTCTATCTGGCCTTGCGGCTTGCCTTCATCAGATCAATAGTCTGTGATATGGCCCATCTTCTCCTGTTTGGTCTTCAGGTAGAAGAGGTCATCTGAGTTGGCTTCGATCTGGATAGGAACACGTTCCACGATCTCGATGCCGTAACCGGACAATCCGATAAGTTT
>CADBOX010000232.1 GCA_902796415.1 uncultured Lachnospiraceae bacterium | reverse complement strand
TAATGATCCATATTTTGTTTCAAAAATAAATCTTTCAGCGACAGGATGTCTCCCAGACCGGTCAGGTCAGAATCATCAAACCGTATCTCGGGAATCTCCTTCAGTTCGCGGATCAGGGGATGATTCTTGCGGAATAATGCTTCCTTGCTGGAACAGTCCAATGGGAGAGTCTGTGCACGGTTTCCTTCATCAGACACCGATGGATACCCCCTTCATCAGATCCTTCAGAGGTTTCACCACGTTATCAATGGTGGTGGTACTCATAGGTTTTAACAGTTGCTCTATCTTCAGGTACATAGGGGAGGCCTCCTCATCGATACTGCCGTCCGCCTTGATAAAGGCGAAGCGGAAATCCTCCTCACTCATCTTCTCTGTAGTAAAAAAGATAGCCTGTCCGATGGGAAGATCCAGGAAGGATTCGCTGTCATTACTCCCATAAGCATCGGAGAATAGCAGAATAGCATGATTTCTGCCGTTACCCTGAAATTTGGACAGGGATTTGCGGATAGCTGTATGGACAGATTCTTTACCGTCATCTCCTCCTCCATAGAGGGGGATGCTTCTCAGTTTCTTGAAAAAACGGATGCTGTCATCCGTATAAAAAGTGTTTTCAAAAAGGACGCACTCCGTCTCTTCCCCATGTTTCTCATCACGGATAACCGTGATGCCCAGTTTAGGAAAAACCTCGTACCTGTTCAATCCGTCTATGATATGAACCGCAGCAAAGTATACGGCGGGATAGACCGTGTACATGGATGCGGTACCGTCCACAATAAAATCAAGATATAAGGTGAAGGCTTTCTCCTGTTCCTCTTTTACGATTTTCTGTAAATCAGCCGGTATCTCCGGATTATTTACTCCCATAGTCTCCTCCTTCTATCGAATCTGCAATACTTTAATCTGTGTTCCGGCATAAGAATAGGTATCCCCCTGACTAACCTGATCCGGATGGCTCACGGTCACCGGGTGGCAGTCCTCATGAAGCACCAGGACTTTCATCCGATCCCCCAGCCGGTAGAAGGATAGGATATGGGCACTGATCCTTCCGTTTAAGCTGCGTTCCTGACGGATCCCGATCTCTATGGGAACAAAACGGCATTTTTTCACATAAGGGCGGTAAGTCACATCACCCACCTGGTAGGAAAAGCGGATCACATCCTCCTCCTCTTCCTCTTCTTCCAGCAATTCCGGGAGTAGATTTTTAATCTCCTGTCCCTTAAGATATGCCTTCATATCATGAATCACCTGGCGGATATCCTCGTAGCGCTCCTCCTCCGGAGCAATCATTTTGGCAATGATACGCCGAAGCTCTACATCGATCCCCGGCATGTTTTTCAGGGTGTAGGCATAGGAATCTCCCACCAGCTGTCTCTGAATCTCTTCATTTTCATGGAAATGATGTGTCCCCGTATACAAGAAAAAGAGGACCAGTCCTGCAGAGTAGATATCCATGGTTTTCGAGGGAACATAGCTGTTCCAGTAACGGGGATCCACATAACCCGGTGTCCCTCTCTGTTCCCTGCGGTTCAGCAGCGTCTGGCTGGAATCATGGAGGTGCACCCAGTCGAAATCCACGATCTTCACCACTGCTCCATCGGGGGATACCATGAGATTCTCCGGTTTTAAATCCCGGTGAATGATGGGATCTGTCTCAAAAACCGACATATAATAATCAATGCCATGGAGAAACTTCATGGCAATCTTGTGGCAGGTCCGAATCTTCTGATTCCAATTCTCCCCGGCAATCCCTTTCTGATACATGAGATCGGAGAGGTCACACTCCGGGATATATTCCACCAAAGTGATAAATCTCTTTAGCTTCTCATCCAGCATGCCGCCATAGATCCGTATGATATAAGGGGAATGGAGCTGCACTTTGCTTTCCTTCTCCACATAGATGGTATCCATATCTTCGCAGATTATCACTTTGACAAAGTATTTCTTCCCCGAATTCTGATCCTGTGCGATCAGTCCCTGCTTGCTGGGTTTGCGGTAAACCTGACGGATCATCTTCAGGGAAATTTTCAGGGAATCTGAATGATAATCCCGGTCTTTGATCCATAAAAAGGTATCACCTTCTTCAAAATATCGGTTCAATCTTCCTCCCTGCCTTTCACAAATATCTTCATAAACCGGCTCTTCAAAGATTCTTCCTTCACGGTACGAAATCTGGCCGCTTCTTCCTGTGACATCTCAAAATGGTTTTCCGGCACATTGCGGCTGAGTTCTTCTATAGGGATAAAGTCTTTTCCCTCCACCACCGTCACTGCCTTATTCGGATCCGGAGGAGTTTCGGTTTTTCTGGGCGGAGGAAATATAAGAAAAGCGGTCTGGTTATCATTTTCCCCCATATTTCTGGCATATTCCAGGATGGAGGATAAAATCTGGGACTTTTCCTTTTTATCTTTGATCATCTTTTCCAGATGACTCTGTCGGATATTGCCGAAGGCTCCGTCCGATCCCATAAGAACACACTGGACCTGGTCTCCCTCCAGGCATACCAGATGGGGTTTGGTCTCCTGTCTTCGTCCCAGATACTCCAGAAGCCGGTTTTTATTCTGTTGGAAGAGGGTACTTCCGATCTGAGTCTTTCCTTCTTTCACCAGCTGCCAGGCCAGATTCTGGATATCGCTGATCAGCTCCAGCTTATCCTTCCTCATCACATAGATGGGGCTGTCACCGCAATTCGCAAAAATCCAGGTATCCCAGAAATGGATGGCTGTGGTGAGTGTGGTGCCTCCTTTTAGCCCGGCATCCATCCCTTTCTTATAGAGACGTTGATTTATCTTATCAAACACATCCTGACAGAAATCCTTCAGACTGTCGATCTGAATCTCCAGAGAGCAGTCCTTGAAATCCTCGCTCATCAGAATATTCACCAGTTCCTGGTACCAGATGGATATGGCTGTCTTGGCATAGAGATTTCCTGCTGATAGTCCTCCCATACCGTCCGCCACCGCAAAGGCGCTGACTGTAGCTTCATGGTTCATCTTAAGATCCATATGACAGCAGCTGTCCTCGTTCCGGGAACGCTTATTTTGTAATGATTCACTAAAGAAAACCATGCTTTCTCCTCCTGACATGCCTTTCTTTTTATGACAACCTGTGATAAACTGAATGGAAAATGACCAGTCGGAGGACCCTCATGTTTCCAGAACAGTTTACCAGCATATCATTTTATCAGAAAAAGAAAAACATTCTGTTATACCGTGCCACAGATGGGACACATCGGTACGTTCTAAAAAGTATTATAACAAAAGACGCTGCAGTTAGACAGGCTTTTTATGATGAATATGAATCTTTATGCTGTCTGAAGTCCCCCTCGTTGCCGGTTTACTACGGTATCAGCGAAAACTTTTCATACCCTGATCGGGAGGGCAGCTATCTGACACTGTGCATGGAAGATTGTTCCGGCGGCATGCCTCTGGATCAGTATTAAGACAGCATGGAAGAATTGATGAAGATTATGTACCGGACCGGTCAGGTTCTGCTCTGTCTCCTGGAACATGGAATCCTCTATACTGACCTCAATCCTTCCAATATCCTGGTATCGGGGGAGAAGGATTCGCCACAGATTATCCTTCTGGATTTCACTTTCTGCTATTATTTCCGGAGAAATCCTCATCCGGATTATCCTCTGCGTTTCTCCTATCATCTGGATCCCTCTCTGAAGGGAAATCAGCTCCTGATACAGGAACTATCCCTTCTTATGCAGGAGCTGATGACAGGAAAGGAAGATGCTTTCCAATCCTCCTCTTTCTACCTTCTTCTTCAGACCGGGCTTCACCCTTCCGGCCATCTGTACCTGAAGGATTATCTAGCCCTCATGAAGAAGACTCTGATATAAACTTTCCAACAATGGCGCCAGGGTTTTACCGATATCCCCGGTGCCTAATTTATTGGCCACGATAACATATCTGGGATTATCTGCCGGTGCAAAACTTACCATCCAGGCATTGTTTTTACCGTCTCCTCTCTGGGCGGTTCCGGTCTTCGCCGCGATCTGCCCATACTCATCCGTCAATCCATAAGAATCCGCAGCCTCAGCCATGGCATCCCGGATCTTTCCTGCCGTCTCTTCATCCATGGTCCTTGTCAGTATCTGACTCTTTCCTTCGTAAACTATATCTCCCTTTCCATTTACCGCCGAGGCAAACAGGTAGGGTTTACTCATCTCCCCGCCATTGGCGATGGCCTGGGTAATCATGGCCATCTGCAGAGGAGTCAGCGTGGTATTTCCTTGCCCGAAACAGGTGGCTGCCAGTTCATTTTTAGAAGCATCATTCACAGAGAAGGTAGAGTGCAGAGTGGTGAAATCCAAGGGGATATCCTGCCCCAGCAGAAAGGCATCCCCGGCCCTCTGGACCGCTCTGTTCCCTAATTTAAGCCCCCTGTCCATGAAATATACGTTGGAAGAATGGACGAAACCTTCATAAAAATCAATGGTTCCGTAAGCATTTCCGTTGTAATTATGTATGGTCTGCCCATCCACCTTAAGAGAACCCTTATCATTCACGGTCTCATGCTCCAGACCCTCTTCCAGAATGGCCTTGGAGACCACCAGTTTAAAGACGGAACCCGGAACCACGGCATTCTGGTAGGCATTGGAAAGAAGGATTCCCTCCGCCTCATTGATCTTCTCCCACTGTTTCTCCAGTTTTTT